>JAAEPI010001129.1 GCA_024232835.1 Cytophagales bacterium | reverse complement strand
TTTGAACTGTGATTGGTCAGTTGAACGAGACCAAATTTTGCAGAGACATCCCTGGGAAGATTGTCCTAATCAAATTTCTTTACGATTGATCAATCGAAGCTCGAACATGACGGTGCCGACATCGGCAGAAAGTATCAAATTAAGTCTTTCAGGAACAGGTAGCACTTTTGGCCATTTTTGCCTGTCGTTGACAGGCAGGCTGATGCCTGGCCAGGCTGATGCCTGGCAGGCAAATGATGCCTGCCAGGCAAGTGCCTGTCGACATTAAGCAAGATGGATTTTTGCGTTCCTCAACTTGCCGTTTTTTTCTTGCGGCAGGTTGTAGTTCTTGCTGTGATGATCTTGCTGCAAGATAAATTTGTGCAACGAAATTGTTGTTGCTGCATGACGTTTACATGATTGTTGCAGCAACAAGGAAGTAATAGTGATGATGTGTTTTTTCGCGCAAAGTTGAGTTTTCATTTGGTGGATCCTTGCAGGAAGATCATGTGTGGTGAACTAGTTTGAAGTCTGTGTTCAACAGCAGCCGTTTCTGTTCAACATCACACCGACAATCACAAGATCACACCAACAATCACAAGAATTATGCAAAATCACAATTAACAGCTCCACCAGTTATCTACACTCATGACAAAATTCTTTTCTTGGTGATTTTCTGTGAATCCTTGCTAAAGTGCCAGAGCAATGAGCATTTAATACTGCACAGTGGGACTTTACACAGTGGGCATTCGTTTCGTGTTCTTGTTGGCTTTCCACCACTGTGCATGATTTAAATGCATTGCATTGAACAAAGCACATACGATTTCAACTCATTTCCACAACTACACAACCCATTCATAGAAAATATGTCATAGAATTTCCACTTAGCATATATGATGAGTCTATCTGCATAAGAAAATTAAAGCGTTACACACAAAATTGCTAAAAATCAAATTCCAATCAGAACCTGTCTCGCTGCAGTGAGTGCCTTTTACATATTACGAAATCGAACTAATACAAATTGCAGCAACATCCTTTCCATGCAGCAATTTCTCTTCATCCTGATGCAAGTCAATTTCATCTTGCTGCAAGACAAGCTCATCTTGTGCCAACAAGCTCATCTTGCGCCAACATATTTTTTTGATCGACCACCTTGCAAGACTGCAAATTAACAAGGCACCAACATCTACAAAAATATAACCAACACCAACATCAACAAAACCATCAATCAGTGTATCAGCAACTTTTCATCTCTTCCATTTGCTGTATGGATGTCCACCATGCAATAAGTCTTCAAGCAATTGTATATAATTTATTGCCAGAAGTAATATGTCTTTCTGCTTAAGAGGCTTTTCACTAGGAAAGATTGGTAGATGATCAGCCAACCAATTAAGCATAGATACCAAAAACCGGCATCTCATTCTCTCTCTAGCTGTTGCAAGGTATCGTTTATCATTCTGCATTTCACATGCCGCACTTTCCCCAAATTGTGGCACCAGTTCTTTCAATCTCAGATGGTTACTCCCCATTTCTTCATTATGGGGTTCAGGCCAACTAATGAAAGTTACAAACTGGTTTGTTTTCACCAATGAATTTATTTCTCCTGCTATCCATTCAACAGCTGGCTAACAGCTTGCCAATTGCCTCACATGAACTCTTTGTAACAAATAATGACTCGTGCAGATCTTGTGACCCTACCAGAGTGTATTGTTTGTGAAATTCACTTAGATAAGAAAAAGTACTTCTTTGTTGTTATTTATAGAAGC
>JAAEPI010001128.1 GCA_024232835.1 Cytophagales bacterium | reverse complement strand
ATTCTGCATTTGGCTTTGGAAGAAAGAGACTTCGGGCAAATCATTTTGTCGCGAAGGTAAACGAATCAAACTGCTCGGATCCCGAGTCATCGAAGAGAATAAAAACGGGTTACACTCGCGATTCCCAGCTGCGAAAGAGGCTTATCCTGACGAAAGCTGGGTAAGTTGCCAGTCTTCCCTCATCTTCGGCCAAATTTTATCCAAATTCTCCAACATCATTCGACTGTGGGGAACTTTGACATTCAATAAATAAATTATTTCACCATTTACTAACCAATTTACCATATTAACCAAAGTACCGCACAGAGATGCGGACCAAGTAAACTAACAAAACAAGGCAAAGGATACGATAGCTACAGTACGTTTTTACATAGTAAATATTGATCACCAAATTAATCATGGCTGATCACGATCTAGGACTCAATCTCAATCTTCTTGTTACAGGGTGCTTCAGTGGTACTGTTGCTGAATGAAACAAAAAAAGTTCTATGTACGTAATTTTGCGCTAAGGAAGTTCGGATTTGAATAGTTCACTTCGCGAAATTGTACAGGTT
>JAAEPI010001127.1 GCA_024232835.1 Cytophagales bacterium | reverse complement strand
TTTGCTATCGAGAACACAGGAACGGCTGTGTTGACTATTTCATTGATACAGAGTTCAACTTCAGATTTCACTGTATCAGGAGCCCCGACAAGTGTGGGCATTGGAGCTACAGAGACGTTCACAGTTACGTTGGGCGGCTCTTCGGTTAATACCTATAATTCAACCATAATTGTTAACAACAATGATGGAGATGAAGATCCGTTTACTTTTCCAGTCACCGGCGAGATTGATGCAACGCTAGGAATTCATAGCTCTTCCAATTTAGGAATCGAGGTTTACCCAAATCCAACCAAAAAGAATTTGAACATTGTAATTGAAAGTTTATATCATGGAAAAGTGAATTACATACTTCGAGATATTTCTGGGAGAGTTATTCTCTCCATGGAGAAAACCAAAGCAGTATCAATACTGGAAGTTAACATTCCCTTCGAGGAACTATCGAACGGTATTTTTATACTTGAAGTATCCCTGGAAAATGGGAAATCAAGCGTATTTAATATAGTCAAACGTGACTAAGGAATTACCAGCTATGGAGGGATTCTATTATTCATATCCCCCTAATCTTCTTCAAAATCTCTTCTCTCTTTTCTACGAATTCCATCCAAACAGCCCAATTCATTGAATCAGCAGAGGGCAAATCCTTTTCTAACCTTTCAAGCTGTTCTTCATAATTACGTAGGTAATACCATCGCTTAAAATCAAGAAGCATGGCCTTTGCCTGCTTGGAATATTTTTGTTTCTCCTCCTTAGACATGTCTCCTGTTTTGATACCCAATTTGAAGGTAGTGGGTTTGGTCTCGCCAGAGGCTTGGGTAAAAATCACAACCGATCTGGCATTTTCTGTTGCAGGGATAGTGACCTCATAGTGTGTTCGCATGTTTTTAGGCAAGGCAAATTTCTTTGCATATTTCCACCAGCCGAGCAGCACTTTTTCTTGAGAAAAATCGAACGAGGTAGAGTAACCTGCCACTTCTTTGTTTGGTAACTTCAAATTATCCGAAGTAATTTTTTTATCAAAAGACTGACTATAAATTCTCAGCGAGAAAAGAACTAAACCCAGACTTAAAAAATGTTTACCATTGATCATACGCAAATACATTGGCTACTTTAATCCAGCATCTTTTAGAATGGCTTTCAATGTTCCTTTTGGGATGTCTTTGCTGTGAATCGGGACAATGATGATTTTGTTTCCAGCTTTCCTAAAAATAGCTTGACTCCCCGATTGTCTCACGAAAATGAATCCTTCTTTCTCAAGAATCCTAACGAGTTCTTTGGACTTCATCTGGCCAATTCCAGTGACTTCTTTGAAATCTCTTCTTCCAAAATGGTATCTAAATATAAATGAATAGCATCTTTCAGGTTTTCCATTGCTTCATTAATGGTGCTACCGTGTGAATGACAGCCGGGCAGTTCCGGACACCATGTGTGGAATTGCCCATCGTCCTTTTCTATTTCAAAACTCAAATTCTTCATTAGTACAAATATCGGGAAAATAGTATAAATACTCTGTTTCTGATTGAGTGACCTACTTGAAAGACAAGGTAAAACAAATCAAGAGCCTCGGAGCAAGCTTGTCCGCCGACAAAGGCAGGCTCACAAGGTGAATATGAAAAATATTTCTTCATTAGATGTAAGTATCAAAAAATAGTACCCACCGGTGTGAATCAAAGCAAAAAAATGTTTACTATTGATCATGCCTTCAAAGATATTGATCACAGGTGGAACGGGAATGGTTGGATCGAGGTTGACCCAACGATTAATCGAAAAAAAGGACAAGGTGTCAATTCTCACAACCAGTGCTGTGCGAGCGGAAGAGACAGGCGCATTTTATTGGAATTTAAAAGACCAGTACATTGACTACCGAGCCTTTGAAGATGTAGATTATATCATCCATTTAGCAGGAGCGGGTGTGGCGGATGAACGTTGGACAAAGGAGAGAAAGAAAATCATCTACGACAGTCGAGTGGCCAATACTCGTTTGCTTTTCGAACGGTCAAAGGGATACGGAATAAAAGGAATTATTGCCGCATCAGCCGTGGGCTATTATGGGATGGACGCGGGAGACCAATGGGTAGATGAAAAAACTAGTCACGGAAACGATTTTCTATCAGACGTTGTAGTCGATTGGGAAAGAGCCATTGACTCCTTTGGGGAAATAATGGAGCAGGTAGTGAAGTTGCGAATTGGGGTGGTGTTAGATCCAGTAGGAGGAGCATTGCCTAAGATTTCGAAACCCATTCGTTTGGGTGTGGGTTCCCCTTTGGGAAATGGACAGCAATGGTTGAGCTGGATTCATTCGGAAGATTTGGCTAAAATGATTCTATTTGCACTTGATAGCAATCTATCTGGCACGTATAATGCCGTGGCTCCAAATCCGATAACAAATGCGGACTTCACAAAAGCAGTTGCCAAAGAGCTGAACCGATCTCTTTGGCTCCCAAATGCACCTGCTTTTATTTTGAAAATGGTTTTTGGAGAACTTGCTCAAGTGGTTTTGGGTGGAAATAGGGTGAAATCAAATAAGATTAAGAAAAAAGGGTTTTCTTTTGATTACCCGCAGCTTGATGCTGCGTTAATGGAACTATTAGAATGAAATTATGAGTGAACAAGAAAAAATTACACCAAAACAGGAGGAAGTAATAAGACGAGCTTTCAAAAACAGAGATTGGAGTGAAATCAAGAGTTCAGACTCTTGGGTGATTTTCAAAGTGATGTCAGAATTTGTAAACGGTTTCGAGAAGCTGTCGAAAATTGGACCGTGTGTCTCCATATTTGGATCGGCTAGAACCAAAGAAGACAATCCTTATTATAAGGAAGCGGAAGAAATTGCCGCTAAATTGGTTCGACATGGATATGGTGTAATTACAGGGGGTGGCCCAGGAATAATGGAGGCAGGAAACAAAGGCGCCAACAGTGAAGGAGGAAGATCGGTAGGGCTGAACATTGATTTACCGTTTGAACAGACAGGCAACATTTATATTGATCAGGACAAGCTGATCAACTTTGACTATTTCTTTGTTAGAAAGGTCATGTTCGTCAAGTATTCTCAGGGGTTCGTCGTGATGCCCGGTGGCTTTGGCACCCTAGATGAATTGTTTGAGGCAATCACATTGATCCAGACAGATAAGATCGGCAAGTTTCCGATTGTCTTAGTCGGACGGACCTATTGGAGCGGATTGATAGATTGGTTCAAAGATGCCATGCTTGCAGAAAAAAACATCAGTCCTGATGATATCGATATTTTCCATATCGTAGATGATGCCACTGAAGCAGTTGCGGTCATTGATGAGTTTTATAGCAAGTACTTACTATCACCAAACTTCTAAAATCGCATACAGTTGGACGTTGAAGAATCACCGATACTAATCGAGGAGCAAATTGATATCTATGGTGCGAGAGAGCATAATCTCAAAAACATCAATATTTCACTTCCTCGAAATAAACTCATTGTCTTTACAGGCATCAGCGGGAGTGGTAAATCCTCATTGGCATTTGACACCATATATGCGGAAGGTCAGCGGAGGTATATGGAGAGTTTTTCAGCGTACGCCCGAAGTTTCATCGGTGATATGGAGCGACCTGATGTGGACAAGATTGATGGCCTAAGTCCGGTCATTTCCATTGAGCAAAAAACCACTTCTCGGAATCCAAGATCAACAGTCGGTACGGTCACAGAGATTTATGATTTTTTCCGGCTGCTTTATGCAAGAGCCGGTGAGGCGTACTCCTATCTATCTGGAAACAAAATGATTCGTCAGTCCGAGGAAAAAATCATTGAGCTGATTCTTCAGGATTACGAAGAAAAGAAAGTTATACTACTGGCACCTGTGGTTAAAGGGCGCAAGGGGCATTATCGCGAGCTATTCGTTCAGACAAGAAAATTGGGATTCACCAAAGTTCGGGTAGATGGAGAGGTTCAAGATCTGGTTCCTAAAATGCAGCTGGATCGATACAAGACACATGATATTGAGATAGTCATTGATCGGGTGATTCCTAAGAAAAGTGATGGTGGGAGATTAAGGCAGTCTGTCCAAACGGCTTTGAAGCATGGCGATGGTGTCTTAATGATACAGGTTGATGATGGACAAGTCTTTCATTTCTCAAAAAACCTCATGGATCCTGAGACTGGATTGTCATACGACGAACCGGCACCAAATAATTTTTCTTTTAATTCACCCTATGGGGCTTGTCAGGAGTGCCGAGGACTTGGGGTTATTGAGGAAATTTCTCAATCGTCGGTCATCCCCGATGAAAACCAGAGTATATCGGGAGGTGGGATGGCTCCTTTAGGGCAGTTTAGGGACATCTGGATTTTCAAGAAAATAGAAGCGATTCTAAAGAGAAACAAGTTGAGTCTTTCAACGCCCATCAAAGACATTCCCGAGAAGGTGATGAATTTATTGCTCTATGGCGATGACGAGCCGGTGGCGGTTAAGTCTGTTAAATATCCTGGCACGGACTGGAATACAAAATTCGAGGGGATCATCCGGTTTTTGGAAAAGCAAAAAGAGACAGGCACGGAGAAAATTCAAAAATGGATAAAAGATTTCACTGATAGTGCAATTTGTCCGTCTTGTGAGGGAAAACGTCTGAAGAAAGAATCCCTTCATTTCAAAATTGCGGGAAAGGACCTTGGAGAAATTGCCAACTACGATTTACAGATGCTACAAGATTGGCTGGAAGGGATTGAGGATCGGCTGTCAGACAAACAACTGATTATTGCTACAGAAATATTGAAGGAGATTAGAAAGCGACTTGGCTTTATGCTTGATGTAGGTCTTGGCTATCTGAGTATGAATCGCCCACTTAGGACTTTATCGGGTGGTGAAGCACAACGCATTCGATTAGCAACTCAGATTGGGACTCAGCTGGTCAATGTCCTTTACATTTTGGACGAACCAAGCATTGGCTTACATCAACGAGACAACATGAAGTTGATTAGTTCCCTCAGAGATTTAAGGGATCTGGGAAATACCGTGATAGTGGTGGAGCACGATAAGGATATGATGCTAGCCAGCGATTATATTGTCGACATTGGACCAGGTGCAGGTAGGCACGGAGGTCATATTGTAGCAGCCTCCAATCCCAAGGAATTCATCCAAAATGAAACGTCTACCTCTGATTACCTGAATGGGCGTAAGAAAATAGCCATTCCAGCCGAACGTCGGAAAGGAAATGGGCATCAGCTCACATTGAATGGAGCGAGCGGCCACAATCTCAAAAATGTTAATTTGATATTGCCACTTGGCCAGATGATTTGTATCACTGGGGTGTCAGGCAGTGGCAAGTCTACCCTTATCCATGAAACTCTTTACCCCTCTTTAAAAAGGCATCTATACAAATCTCGTACTGAGCCGCTTCAATTCAAGAAGATAGAAGGGATGGAACATATCGACAAAGTTATTGAAGTGGATCAGTCACCAATTGGCCGCACGCCACGATCAAACCCCGCAACTTACACAAGTGTTTTTTCTGACATTCGAACACTATATTCTGAAATTCCTGAGTCTAAAATCCGTGGGTACAAGCCTGGTCGGTTTTCTTTCAATGTCAAGGGCGGAAGATGTGAAACATGCCAGGGAGGAGGAATGCGAGTAATCGAAATGGACTTTCTTCCGGATGTGCTGGTGCCATGCGAAACGTGCAAAGGCCGTCGCTACAATCGGGAAACATTAGAAGTTCGTTTCAAGGGCAAGTCCATTTCCGATGTACTTGATATGACGGTGGAGCAAGCAGTCGAGTTTTTCGAAAATCATCCAAAGATTGTTAGGAAAATTAAAACGCTAAATGATGTAGGACTCGGATATATCTCTCTTGGCCAACACGCGACTACATTGTCGGGTGGTGAAGCTCAGAGAGTCAAGCTTGCTACTGAATTATCAAAAAAAGACACTGGGAAAACATTCTATATTTTAGATGAGCCCACTACCGGGCTTCACTTTCAGGACATCTCTCACTTGCTCATTGTATTGAACAAACTAGTGGACAAGGGAAACACCGTGTTGGTCATTGAGCACAATATGGATGTAATCAAGGTAGCAGATTATATTGTGGACTTAGGGCCGGAAGGGGGCGATGCAGGTGGTCAGATCGTTGCGACAGGCACACCGGAGGAAGTTGTGCTAATTGAGGAAAGTGATACGGCGAAATTTCTTAAGGAGGAGCTTGCATAAAAAAAGGCATCCTATAGGATGCTCCTCATTTTGAAATAATTGATCTGTTTAATTGTCTTCCAGAAGGAAGTATGAATCACCGAGGTAATCAAACATGAACGCACTCTTCGCAATTAGTCTATACTCTGAGTTGTTCATGCTATTCTCGTCAAAATCCGATTTTAGAATTTCTTTCATTAAGTTACCTGCTGCATCAAAAATCTTGACCTTGCTTTCATCAAAATTGGTCATTACCATCTCTGTTGCCTCTGCGTTAAGTTCATCTAGAACCCACGTGTAATCATCCACCGCGTTCGTTTCATTTGCATGAATCGAGACGCTCATCATCAAGTTTAACAATAAAATTTTCATAGTGTTCGTCTATTTAGTCCGTTACTTTTATTTTGTTTTTGAGTCGTATGATGGTAATACGGAAAAGAATATTTTCGGTTTGCAAAATGTTGTTAAAAATTATTTGGTGTTCCAATAAAACCAGAGCAAGAACGATGAGTGGTTTGAAAAGATGACTAACGGCAAAAAAATCATTAATCATTCGAGTAGCTTTAAGAAATTTTATTTTAAGACTCCTCCTTTTTCCAAAATCTATCATAATTGAGAAAAACTAAATTTTATTGGCTATTTCAAATTATTGGCTGGGCCTCCTTTGGTTTGATTCAAATTTTCCTAGTCTCCGCAGATGGTCAGCCTATTAGTAGGATGTACCTTTTGGGAGAAGGGTTGCAGGCAGTCTTCAATATTTTACTCACACATGGGTTCAGGTATTTCATCATTAAGTTCAAATGGCTGAATTTCAACATGGCAAAACTGATTCCGCTCGCACTAGTTTCGGTATTTGTGCTGAGCCTGATGAGTTCAGTTTTTCTGGCACTAATTATTTTGATAAGGAATGACTCAGTGTCTATCGAAACACTCATGCAGCCGATAGTCATTCAGACAACTGAATCAATTTTTCTTTTTCTATTTTGGTCTCTGACTTATTTCATCTACCTCTACTTTGAACGATATAATACCTCACTAAAATATGAAGCGACTATTCGGGAAACAGAGCTTAGGAATTTGAAATCACAACTTAACCCCCATTTTATATTTAATGCACTCAATAGCATAAGAGCATTGGTTGACGAAAATCCCAAAAAATCCAAGGAGGCCATAACGCAACTTTCTCACATTTTAAGAAATTCCTTGAATTCGGATCGACAAAAACTCGTACCCTTTGCCGAGGAATTACGTACCGTAAAGGATTACCTTGGGCTGGAGTCAATGAGGTATGAAGAAAGGCTTAGAACCAAATATCACATTGTTAAAGGTTCTGAGGTATTTCAGGTGCCTCCGTTAATGTTGCAGACGCTTGTTGAAAACGGAGTGAAACATGGAATTTCGAAATTGACAAAAGGAGGCGAGATTATAATACGGACGAAGCTAGAAGCTGATAGATTGGTCGTGCAAGTGAGAAACAGTGGTCAATTGGGAGATGAAAAGTCAATTGGATCGGGATTCGGCTTGTCCAATACAAAAAAGCGACTTGAAATGATTTATGGAGACAGATTCGAGTTCTTGATAAAAAATGAAGATGAAAAGACAGTACTGACAGAAATCAAACTACCAAAATGAAGACATTAATTATTGATGATGAGCGCTTGGCCAGAAAGGAGCTCAGCGGCCTTTTGGAAATTCACAAAGAGATTGAAATTGTGGGAGAAGCAGCAAATGCTGAGGAGGCCATGGAGCAAATTCAAGAACATTCGCCGGGACTTATTTTTCTTGATGTGCAGATGCCAGGCAAGACTGGTTTCGAATTGTTAGAGGAGTTAGATCGAGTACCGCAAGTTATTTTCACCACCGCCTATGACGAGTTTGCGTTGAAGGCTTTTGATGTGAACGCCTTGGATTATTTGTTAAAACCCATTCAAGCAGATCGACTGGCTGAGTCATTGAGGAAGGTAGACTTTACCGAAGACTTTGGATCAGCGGATCATAAATTGGGCAAGGAAGATCAAGTGTTTGTAAAAGATGGAGATAAGTGTTGGTTTGTGAAACTTGAGAAAGTGAGATACTTTGAGTCTGACGGCAACTATATCAAGGTGTACTTTGACACGGTGCGCCCCATGATTCATAAATCTTTAAATGCACTAGATGAACGGCTGGATGAGAGAACTTTTTTCCGAGCGAGCCGAAAGCACATAGTTAATCTAGGCTGGGTAGAAAAAATTGATACTTGGTTCAATGGAGGTTTGTTGGTGGAGTTGAAGGGTGGAGACAAAATTGAAGTGAGCAGAAGGCAAGCGGCCAGATTTAAGGAGCGATTGAGTCTGTGATTTATCTAAAATCTACTATTCAACTTCTATCAGGTCCTCACCTTCTGCATGAAGTCCATTTCGATAGACCAGTCTTTTGCCAAATTCAGCATCGCGGTAGTTTCCATCTCTGTCACGTATCCCTTATCATAGTTTTCTTCCCAAATTTCCATTAAGTATTTAAGCCGATCTTTTGCAGACATGGCATTAAAGACTTTGCTCAGAAATTCTCGGGATCGTTCGAAAGCGGATAAGTAATCATCAGCAATAAATTCATTGGCCCATTTCAGTTCAGCACGAGCTGATAGCTTTTCAGCAGCTTGATCAAGCAGTTTTAACTCATCCTCATCCAATCCATGATAATGAAAGATCAGTGACTTAAGCAATACTACGGCCTTCTTATCTTCTTCAGACATGATGAAATTTGCGATTCAGGTCAAATGTAATTTATTCCCCTGAAAAAAGACGCAACGCTACTTCATCGGCGAAAGAAAATCCTTTGGAAGTCAACCTAAAGAAATTATCAATTAGTACACCTTTGTTTTCATTGATTAATTCATTGAATAAAATGTTGTGCTGTTTTACCAAGTCAATATCCCAATTGTCCTGAATATAAGAAAGGTCCAACCCCCACATGGTTCTGGTTCTGGTTAGGATATATTCATTCAATTTTTGAGTTTGGCTAAGTTGTTCAGTAGTAGAAGGCGCCTGATCACTTTGGATATCTCTGATGTACT
>JAAEPI010001126.1 GCA_024232835.1 Cytophagales bacterium | reverse complement strand
GGTCGGCAATACAAATACGTTGGAGAGTACCAGAAATCACCGGTTTCATTCCAGATGCCACCACACCAACATTTTTTGTGTTCAGATATATGAAAAGGACGTAGTGTATCTATTTCAATTCCAAACCCAATTATTTTAGGGTTACGCTTTAATTTATTGCTGAACGCAGGAAATCTCTACAATCAGCTTCCTTATTCTGATAGCAATGGGGTGTGGCGCAGCATCGGCATCCGCGGGGGATTAGATGATGATCATTATCAGCTGGGCATAGTCGACCCCGCTATTGAAAACTGGGTGAATTCTTCTTCAAAAGGTATACCGGAGCTTTGGGAACCTCAGAAACAATTTGGTGATTTTGGACTCAGAGCATTCATCCGACCGGTGACTAAAGATACATTCAGATTGGCTACAGAAGGGCATACATATATTGATGATCTTAATTCAGCGAATATGATAAGAATTATTAAGCGATTGGTAACGGTCATGTGGTTGCTTGCCAAAGATGGAGATCTTCCGCCGACCGAATTTTTCAGGGACAGCGACCTTGATGATCAGAGCCTGAAGGTGATATATGCTTTGGCCAGGGATTTTCCTCATTTTTTTGCGATTTTCGATCAATATTTTACTATCGAAAATGTCGTCTCCAGAGAATCAAACGGAAGTACCGGTCCGAAAACATTTGATATTGCAATAAGGATCAACGTCAACGCAT
>JAAEPI010001125.1 GCA_024232835.1 Cytophagales bacterium | reverse complement strand
TAAGCAGTGATATCCTTGATATCATTATGACTGGCAGAGATAGGATTGTCCTTTTGATTGGTGATCTGGAACTCACTCAATCAGAAGAAACGACGATTGAAGATGTTCTCACGGCCATTAAAAGGCTTATTGATAATCCTAATGATATCGATCAGAGTGAAGCCTCTTCGGAACTGGCGGAAGAAATTTCAGAAACATTTTATGATTCTGAAATAATGGAAGATTTTATCTCTGAAGCAAGGGAATATTTGGAAGAGATGGATACTAGCTTAAACTTGCTAAAAAGTGATCCTGAGAATAAGGAAACATTTAATGAGCTTTTCAGAGCTATCCATACAATTAAAGGTGCGGCGGATTATATGGGGATTGTTCGCATTGCTGCGCTTTCCAAGCAACTTGAAACTTTTCTGTTGAAAATACGTCAAGAGGAACTGACACCCGATATCAAAATGATTCAGATCATTGCCGCCGTTCCCAACCGAATAGCACTTCTGATTGAGGAGCTGGAACAGACTATGACGGGAAAAAACCGAAATAGATGATTTGAGTGATGCAATTCAAGCTTTAAGTGAAAAATCCGAAAATATTGATTCCGCGGCGAATAACATGATGGTTGCGGAAGAGAGTGATACCGGTGAAGAGGTGCCTGCTGAACAAGATGACGATCTTTTCGATGAAGAATATGATGAAGAGTAT
>JAAEPI010001124.1 GCA_024232835.1 Cytophagales bacterium | reverse complement strand
TTGATATACTTGATCGTGCAGTCACTCAGATTCAGGCAGCAACGAAACTGGAGGCACAGATTATGCATGCTGACGGAGAAAATAAGAGTTTGATGCAGGACAAAATTGAAGATCAGAAAACGATCATTGATCTTCAGCAGAAACTTATTGAAAAGAAGGACAGTTATATTCAATGTGTCAGAGAAACTGTTGAAACTGAAGTGCAATCTTACGCTTCAGTCGTTGAGAAAACGTGTGAAAAGGTTCTAGCGCCAGAAAACTTTGAGAGAGCTGTCAAGAAAGTTAAGCAATCCGAAGACCGGGCCAGAAATATTGTCATCTATGGACTGAAAGAGGAGAAAGATGAGAACTTGACGAGCAAAGTATCCGGTGTATTGGAGTGCCTGCAGGAAAAACCTGTGTTTAGTATTCCGCAAAGAATCGGCGTTTCAGATGGAAATACGAGACCTGTTAAGTTATCATTCGCATCCTCGTTTTTGGTTTCTGATGTCCTTAGGAAATCAAAACTCTTGCGCACAAATGATGATTTCAAGAACGTCTTCATAGCAGCTGATAGGACAAAGGAGGAGCGGGCACATAGAAGGAAACTTGTAGACGAGTTAAGGGAGAAGCGTAATGAACATTCGGACTTGAAATTTGTAATTAGAAATGGAAAAGTGATGCAACTATGAGGAAGCATTTATGTTATATTTTGTGCAATGTTGCGTGGACAAGTTTTATTGAAATTTACTGTTG
>JAAEPI010001123.1 GCA_024232835.1 Cytophagales bacterium | reverse complement strand
TGAAGGACGAGTTTATCTTCAGTTTGTTGTGGACAGAGATGGTTCTATTACGGATATTAAAGCTGTAAAAGGAATTGGAGCAGGATGCGATGAAGAAGCAGTAAGAGTAATGAAAACAGTGCCAAAATTCAAGCCAGGGAAGCAAAGAGGTCGACCAGTAAGAGTACGAATGAGTATTCCAATCGTATTTAAGCTAGCGAACTAAGAAATAAACTACTTGCTATTAAAAGGGTCACGATTATATTCGTGACCCTTTTTTTTGTTAGTCCCACTTAGTGCAGAGGCTATATCAATAAATCAAATCGCTCACCAACGGCAGTTGCTTCATCATATCCTGCATCGTGATGTCTGAAAACTCCCATGGCCGGATCATTGTACAGCACCCGTTTAATACATCGTTCTGCGCGCTCAGTACCATCGACTAATACAACCATCCCTGCATGCTGGGAGTAGCCTATTCCTACTCCTCCTCCATGGTGAAAAGATACCCAAGTGGCTCCCCCCGAGGCATTCGAGAGTAAATTGAGTAACGGCCAGTCCGATACTGCGTCTGTTCCATCCTTCATTCCCTCTGTCTCCCGATTAGGTGATGCAACGGAACCACAATCCAGATGATCCCTGCCGATGACTATTGGTGCCTTCACTTTTCCTGATTTTACCAGATCATTAAAAATTAGCCCAGCCTTTTCTCGCTCACCCATACCAAGCCAGCAAATACGGCAGGGTAAACCTTGAAAAGCAATTTTTTCTCTTGCTTGTTCCAACCAATTGATCAAATGCGTGTTTTCAGGAAAAGCCTCCATCAATGCCTGGTCAGTGGTGTAAATATCCTCCGGATCTCCGGATAAGGCTGCCCATCTAAACGGCCCCTTCCCTTCACAAAAGAGAGGTCGAATATATTCGGGAACGAACCCTTTAAAATCAAAGGCATTTGGTTCTCCTCCTTGTACGGCAAACTCACGTATGTTATTTCCATAGTCAAAAGTGATGCTGCCTTTTTCCTGCATCTCCAGCATGAGACCCACGTGTCGAGCCATACTTTTCAGACTCTTTTCATTATAAGCTACAGCGTCCTTTTTACGAAGATCAACTGCTTCCTCCAAAGTCAATCCATTCGGAATATACCCATGCAAAGGATCATGTGCTGAAGTCTGATCCGTAAGCACGTCAGGAATGATGTCATCTTCGAGTAATCGAGCCAACATATCCCCCGCATCACTTACTAATCCAACGGACAGATTCTCACCTTTCAATTTTGCAGCCAATACCCAATCTCTCGCCTCTTCATATTTATCTGTCATTCTATCAATGTACCTTGTTTCCAACCTCTTCTCAATTCGAGTTGGGTCAATGTCGGCACCTAAAAAAGTCCCATCAACCATCGTGGCTGCCAATGGCTGAGCTCCACCCATCCCACCAAGACCAGCTGTTACAATTAACTTTCCCTTCAGATTTCCTCCAAAATGCTGCTTGGCACATTCGGCGAATGTCTCATATGTACCTTGCAGAATTCCTTGAGAGCCGATGTATATCCAACTTCCTGCGGTCATCTGTCCGTACATCATAAGGCCTTTAGATTTGAGCTCTTCGAAATGATCCCAATTAGCCCAGGCCGGAACCAGATTAGAATTAGCAATCAACACGCGAGGCGCCTCCTCATGTGTGCGAACAATCCCAACAGCCTTCCCAGATTGGATCAATAAACTCTGATCATTTTCTAGTTTCAACAAATTCTCAATGATTTTCTCCAATGCTGGTCTATTTCTAGCTGCCTGCCCCGTGCCTCCATAAACCACTAGGTCTTCCGGGTTTTCAGCTACCTCTGCGTCCAGATTGTTTAGTAACATCCGTAGTGGCGCTTCTGTCTGCCAAGACTTGGCATGAAGCGTAGAGCCCGTAGGGGCCTTATAATTTGGGTGAGATGCGTACTTTTCAAGAAAGTCTGAATAGTTCATCGAATTCTCCATTTAGATTTATGTTTTCTGATTTTGCGATTTTATTAGCCTCCTCAACCAACGACTTTTCTGCAATTAGTTGTCTGGCTTTTTTTAAGTCTTCACCAAATATTCTGTCTTCCTCGGCATGATCGATGCTCTTTCTCACTACTGTATGACAGCCATCCAATATCTTCCCAGACTTCATCGGCTTTCTGAAGTCAAATGCCTGGGCTGCACATACCAGTTCAACGGCCTGGATATTTTCCAAATTATCAATCACCTGATTTAGTTTCCGACCACTGATAGACCCCATGCTCACATGATCTTCTTGTCCAAGGGAGGTTGGAATACTATCAAGACTGGCGGGATGAGCCAGAGATTTGTTCTCACTAGCGAGAGCTGCTGAGGTGTATTGAGGGATCATAAATCCAGAATTAATACCTGTATTCTTCATAAGCAATTGCGGCAATCCTGCCTGTCCCTCCAATAGCAAGTACGAGCGGCGATCAGATATATTACCTAATTCAGCCGCCGCGATGGTGGCATAGTCCAATGCCATAGCTAGTGGCTGACCATGAAAATTTCCTCCACTTATCGTTTTCTCTTCATCGATAATTATTGGATTATCCGTGACTGAGTTTAGCTCAATATCCACCAATTCTTTCAGATGTAGCCAGGCATTGCGAGACGCTCCATGTACCTGAGGCATGCACCGAATGGAGTAAGGGTCTTGCACCCTTCCACAATCTGCATGCGACGCGACCATCTCTGAATTTTTCAATAATTTGCGTAAGCGATGAGCCACTAAACGTGATCCTTTGTATGCTCTAAGCTCATGTAATTCCTTATCAAAGGGTGCTTCAGAACCAAGTATGCCTTCAAGCGACATGGCTCCAATAATATCGGCAGAATCGAGGCAGTTAGCCATCCGATCCAACCCCAGAGCGGCATAGGACAGGATAAATTGAGTCCCATTGATAAGAGCCAACCCTTCCTTGGGACCAAGATTCAGAGAGTTCTTGTCCAATTGAGATAAGACATCTGCTGTCTGTCTTTCTTCACCCAGATAATCCACCATTCCTAACCCAATCAAAGGCAAAAATAGATGCGCTAATGGAGCTAAATCACCTGAAGCACCAACTGAGCCCTGAGACGGTACTATCGGAATCACATCGTTTTCCAAGTGCCAAATAATTCGTTCTAAGACTTTGATAGAAATACCAGAATATCCGAAGCACAAAGATTGGAGCTTGGTGACAAGCATGAGTCTGGCAATGATATCTGGCACATTTTCACCAACCCCGACCGAATGGCTTCTTAGAATATTATCTTGGAGTTTGCTCGTATCTTCCTTTGAAATAATCGTATTGCAAAGCGAGCCGAACCCCGTATTTACACCATACACAACCCGATCACTTTCGGCAATATCCTTAACAATTGTGTAAGATTTTTCAACTTGCTGCCGGACACTCTGGTGCAGTTCTCCTTTTATTTGGCCTCTAGCTAATTCCAGAGCTTTCGCAACAGTTAGCGTGTCCTTTCCAAAATAAAAATGCTCCATAGTTGCAGGTTAATATGGCCAATCGTCCTTAATGTCCTCTCGTTTCTTATACCAGACCGCCTGAAATTCCACATATTCCAATGCCGTCATAAGGTTTGATAATGTGATCATCGCAGGTTGAGCATAATCGGGCAAATTTATATCTAATGCCTTCAAAGCAAGCGCCTTGAGAATGGGGATAGAATAAGGGTTGAAATCGAGCATTTCATGTAAATAATTGTAAGCGTCAATCGAATTGTCCTCAGCTAAATACTCACTGGTCATTAAAACTAGTCGTTCATCGAAAGGTCGTTGCTTTGCCATCGAAATCAGCTCCCATTTCTCTAAACTCGAGTAGTCATTAAATTTCAAATTAATTTTGCTGATCTCGTATGCCTCTATCATATCGCTATTCTGACTATTCTCCAGATCCAGTTTCAATTTGCTTATTATCATATCTTGAACAGCAGAATTGAATGGTTGAATTGCAATGGCGAGTTCCTCTGGTTTATATTCTTTGACTCTATAATAGATTCCATTGATCAGGGTCTCCAATGTGGTGTCCGAGTCGGGAATAAAGACATTTTGAAGAGAATAGGAGAGAGGAACATACACAGTATCTGACGCTATCAGGTCATTGAGAAATTGACGGGCAAACGAAAACTGACCAGCTTCTAAGAGAGCTACCAATTTGTTGAGCCTGGCCGGCACATTGCCAGCTTCAATTGCCTTATCAAAGAAATCTCTTGCAAGAATTGGAGCATGCTGATCCATCGCGAGTATTCCCATTTCATTAAGAGTAGTGCCTGCGATTGCTCCACTTTTCCCCAACTGAATCTGATCATACGCCAGGAACGCACTCTTCACTTTCCCTTCCATATACATATTCAATGCCTGTGCCTTACTCAATTGAGTTTGGAGCCCTGGAATTGGTCTTGTCAACTCCCTCTCAATTTGATTTTGTAAAGTAGTGTCTGCAAATACTAATGCCGCATTCAACAAAAAAGCTTGTTTATGCAATGGATACGGACTTTGGTAAATGACGCTACTATCAAATGCAAGTGTGATCTGCTGATCTGCGGCAAGTAGGGCTGAAAGAACATTGGTCTTAACCACCGGATTTCCGACATCAAATGCCTGCCGTGCATCTTCCCCTTTTATATCCCGAAGTATAGAAAGTACACCCCATTTATTGGCCTGAGGTGCTTGATTCCAGCTATCAGTAATTTCAGTATCCTTGAAATAGCCAAATGCTCTTTCATTGATCCCACTCTTCTTATTGATAATTCCCAGATTATTTATTAGTTCTGGTTTATCAGGAAATGATAATAACCCTTGTTCCAATATCGCGGTAGATAATCCTAGTCCGGTTGACCGCTGAAGGTTACTGGAATTAAGATATGCTTGCGCTGACGGATAACGTGCCGAAGCTTTTTCAAAATGATTCCGTGCTTCGGGCTGGTTGCCCTTATTCAAATAAATTGATCCTAATTGATAGTTGGGATAGTGTGTACTGTAACCATAAAATTCTGATCGTTTGTAGTAACTAATGGCCAAATCGGGAGCACCTGCTTGCATCTCAATGTCTCCCAGAAAATTGTATTTAGCCGATCGAAATAAATTAAGAGCCGCTTGGCTAGACAAGAAATAAAAAGCAGCGACCATGGCCAGGCCGCCTAGGCGGGCTGTGATGTAATGAAAGGGCTGTGGCTGATAAATGATCTTATAAATCTGAAATCCATTGATTAATGGATTTACCAAATTCATTAGAATATATGCCAGAAACATGAAGCCAAAAGCCAGATGTGTGTAAATAATCAGGTAGTGGATGCCTTCATAAATACCGTCATTCCCCTTGGCAAAACCAAGCCCAAGTATTGAAAAAACAATCAACCCAATGGCCAACATACTTACCAAAAATGGTATGAAATGAATGGCTCGTTGAGTCAGCTGATATTTATGGTGATAACTCCAAATAGCGACACAAAAAGAAATGAACAAAAGAACATATGGATTCATAAAAGTGAATGAGAAATCCAGTATTCCGGCTTTGTTCAGGTAATATCCTGCCAGATTCAGGATGTAAATTCCCCCAAGAATAAACAGGTGATTTTCATTGCCTTTAGCTCCTCGTGTCTGCGTTAATAGGAATACCAAACCAAAAAGCAATTCCTCGGATACCATGGCCAAAAACAAGAAGACAATCAGCATAAATGGAACAATCCCATTTCCGAAAAAATAGTTGGTGAATTCGCCAATTCCATCAGGCAATAGCGTCACAAGCAAGGCCATCACGGCACAAACGCCAGCGATTCGAGCCAGGAATGTTGCATTCTTAAAATAGGATTGAAAGAAGTAAGCTATACCAATAAGAGACCCGAACGGAATCAGAATCACCCATTGACCAACTGCGAAATACTCAGATAAATTTAATTGCGTGAGGAACAGCGCAAATACAATAGAGAAAATAAGAAATCCCCATTGCTTCAAATAAGTGGAACAAGCGATAAGAATCCCTATTCCGAGAAAGATAACAAGCAAGTAGGTCAATGAGAGTGTGCTGAGTGGCTTGATCTCATCTCCATAGAAAGCTTCTGTCAAAGTGACTCTTTCTCCCTTTACCTGAAACGCAAATGAGCCTTTTTCGAATTCATACGCTACAACATCATCCAATTCAGGTTCTGTTGTCAGATTCCAGCCAATAGATGTATCGTATCCCTGAACATGAAAGAACAGCATGGAGATCCCTGCCAGAAGGCTCAAGACAATGGTGCCAATTACAATAGGGTGCTTGTACTCTGCTGACATATACTGAAATTGCTGTCCGCAATATTAACTCTCAATTTTCATTAGTATTCCCACAAATTATCAAAGTGAACTAAAAAATAATGTATATTAGACTATTGATAGTAAATAGTAATATATCTAATGGGAATTAAACAGAATGTAATCAGCCTGTTCGAAGAAGAGAAGGAACTAAGTGTAAAAGAGATTACTGACATCTTGAATGTGTCCAAACAAATGATTCATCTTGTTGTCAAAAGTCTAATTGCCGAAAACTATATTGAAAAGCTGGGTAGGACACCAAAAACTATCTACAGGCTACTAGATACTCCTACTGAAGCAGATACTGCGCTGAAAATTGACCTATCAATCTCAGATATAGAATTTTTAGAGAATCAATTCCTAGTTGTAACAGAAACAGGGAACATGATGAGCGGTCTACCTGCTTTTACATTTTGGTGCAAACGAAGAAATCTCCCCATCGAAAAAACCATTTCAGAATTTATAAAAACCAAGAATAAGTATGAGCCTTACTATGAATCGTATGGCTTAATTGACGGAATGGGGAAACTTGGAAATACTAAGGGGTACGATCAAATATGGTTGGACCACCTTAATTATTTAGACTTTTATGCAATTGAGCGATTCGGAAAAACAAAACTTGGAACTTTGTTGCATTTTGCAAAACAGGGGCAAAACAAACATTTAATGTCCATCCTTTTGAAGGAAATAAAAGGCAGAATTCATGATTTCTTAAAATCCACTAAGATCGATGCGGTTGGATTCGTACCTCCAACTATTAGGCGTGAAATTCAATTAATGAAATTTCTTCAAAACCAATTGAAAATCAATTTGCCAATATTGGATATCAAAAAAATAAGTGGGATCATTCCTGTCCCTCAAAAATCCCTGACAAAACTTGATGAAAGAGTTAGTAATGCAGACAAAACCTTTGCCGTCACGAATCAAGGAACTTTTCAGCATGTATTGCTGATTGATGATGCGGTGGGATCGGGAGCTACCTTGAATCAAATAGCTAAGAAAATAAAAACCAAGAAGGTCGCTACTCAGGTCACTGGGATGGCCGTTGTTGGTAGTTTCAAAGGGTTCGATGTGATTACTGATGTATAGCAAAAAGAACTATCTCATTCGGGAACTTTCAGAACTGCTGGAGTCGAAACATTTTCAAAATCCAATTTTGGAGTATAAAAACTGATCTTGTACTAATGTTGCCAACATGGGAAAACTCAAACTAAAATCAATTACCTGTTATCAGCCTTCAGAAACCGATAAGGATGAAATTTTCCTGAAATATCGTGGTAATAAAATATAGCCTGAAAAGAGCAAATTCATGAGGATTAACACTAATGAAACTTTCAAGATAAACCTGAACATTGATGCTGTAACAATATGGATGGAAATAGAACTATGGGAATACGATTATCTCAGTAAGAATGACCATTTGGGTGATTTTGTGTTTAAATCAAGCAAACATTCGGGCGAATATACCAGTGACCTTAAAGTGACCGATGAATTCAATGGCAAAGCGAAATACTCATTGCAATGGGAAATTATTCGCTAATAAACCTCTCGTGGTTATACACTGAACTGGGAACCGCCTAATGTAGATTTTCGAGCGCAATGACAAAGGGGCTAAAACCTCTCCTTTCGAATCAAATTTCCATCACTGTCAAAATATTTCCAGGTACCGGATTTTTCATTTTTCTTGTAGTGGCCTTTAACAATCACATTACCCAGACTATCATATTCTTTATAGCTACCCTCCTTCAATCCATTTTTAAGCAAAGCTTCAAATCTAATTTGACCATTTTCATACTCGTCGGTCAATACTTTGTCGTTCAGGTCATCGGGGAAAATATCATCTATGGAAATTTGCTCTTCCTCATGCTCAGGTAGATCGGTCATAACCGTATCAAGCGCTCCTACCGTCATGGGAACAAACAGCTGATTCCAACTGAATATCTCCTTTTTGGGCATATAATTTAGACTTATTGAAGTAGCTAATAAGTTATTGTAGGGTTTTATCTGCATTCCAGCAATTGGGAAACTCTCGATATACTCCTTGTTAGCATTAAGAACATCCCAATATTCCGGTGCTAAGTACTCCTTACTGTCCGGTACAATTTGCTTTGAATTTACGTAAAAGAACAGGCTCGACTCGTCATCAAATTGATCCAGATAGGTTTCGAATTGTTCATTTTTATCCAATGTCTTTCCTTCCAAATTATAGGTAATTAGCTGGGCCAATGTTCCTGGGTGATTACTGAAGATCACAAAATCATCGATGATCGTATAATAGGGCTTTTCCAATTTCGAAAACATCTTACCAAGCAGCACTTTGAAAAGACCTTTGATCGATAAAAAATTTATTTGATGTTCCTTGTATTCAATTCCCTTGAATTTTACTGGCGTTTTCTTCTTGATCTGACCTTTGACATAATCCAGCTTTTCCTTGGCCTCATCAATATCATCTGCTTTCAAAACCACCGCATAGCCACTTGATTTATCCTTCCCTGTAGGATGTATTTGAATGATGCCGGCTTCATCTCCAATCCAGCTTATGAAATGCTCTCCTACACTTATTTTAAGAAATTTCTCCAGTTTCTGTTTGTTCTTGAAATACGCCTCCGCATCATCACTTTCTTCAATTCGATTTTCCAGATTTTCATAAAATTTTGAAAAGCTGTCAAAGCCCATGCTCAGGAAAAACAAACTATTATTAGGAACCACCTCAGGTAATTCAATCTTACCCGTGCCCGAAGCATGCATAATCTCGGCATAAGAATTCAATGAATCATTGAGATTGGAATATCCTGAAACGGTAAGAAACTGATCATCCACCTTGATGTTCACTGCCGAGTAAATGAGAGATTCTATAAATTCATATACCTGACTATTATCTCCATCACTCATCCATGGCGCCAGATAATCTTTAAAATAGGCATGTTGCAAGTAAATATTCACCCCATCATCATCTGTCATTTTGCTCACCTCCATATAATCAAGATCACGTGCGATAACGGGCTCTTCCAACTGATCAATGGAGTTCTCAATTAGCACGTGTGTGGACGACACAATGATGAGATTGAATTTGGTATACAGATACATCCGCTCATGTCCTCCGTCCATACTCAGCTCTATAATTTCAGTGCCATGGTAATCCCTCATGGTCACCTCCATGTCATCCCCAACCAAATTTCCGAGGTAGTCTTTGATGAAAGAAAATCTGGATGCTTTGGTAAGATCTACTGCGTAAAGAAAATCGAAATTGTCCCCCCTGACCTTATGAGCTGACACGGTTACTGGCCTGGATGCCACCATGTTCCAAATGAGTTCATTTTCCTTAAAACTTGCATTAAGACTATCGATACTATTTCTAATACCTGCAAGTGCTTTATTAGTTTTAAGGTAGTCCCAGATTTGGCCTTTCGTGATTTTGTTCCATTGAGAAAATGGATCTTCGATATCAATGATGAAAACGGCGTTCGGAGGAACAACATTTATGGTATTTAGCTTACCACTAACATCTACTCGAAAGAAGTAAAAATAGGCCGCAGCTAGCAGTGTCAAAAACACTGCAAAAGCAATGAAAAATTTTTTCATAATTGATATTCGTTTGCTACTCAAGGTAATGATTCTGTTGAACAATCACCAGAGCGAGCGATTGTGATTCCTTGAACCTTTTCTTGGATAGATCAATATATCTTGCATTGTAGTTCCCCACAATTCCAGTTGATTGTATAAACCCAGACTTAATAACACTATCATGAAATCTTTAATCAAATTCCCCTGTTTAACAATTCTCATCCTCCTATTTGTACCTTTCAAGGTTGTCGGTCAAAACGAATTAGCAAATGACTCGTCAAGGATTGGACTAATTAGTGCAGCAAGAGAAATAATGACTAAAGCTGGTACTTGCGCACTAATTACGCTAGATGAGGAAGGCCGGCCGAGAGTTAGGGTAATGGATCCGTTTCTTCCAGAAAGTGACCTTACAGTCTGGTTTGGCACCAATCCTAAAAGTAGAAAAGTAAATCAAATCAAGAATGACCCTCGGGTAACTTTATACTATTTGGACAACAGTGAATCAGGATATGTTATGATACATGGAGTCGCTCAATTGGTAGATGATCCATTAGAAAAAAAGGTGAGATGGAAAGAGGAATGGACTGCTTTTTACCCAAACAAGTCAGAAAATTATCTGTTAATCAAAGTGTCCCCGAGTTGGATGGAGTTGGTTAGTTATAGGCATGGTATTCTTGGCGATACCGTAACATGGCAACCACCTAAAGTAATATTTGACAATAAACAATAGCTCAGTCAATGCATGCTCTTTCGGATTTGCAATCCGAAAGCCTAAGTAGGGTCTGCTGAAAAAGAATCCCAGCTCTCATTTTGGGTTTTCGGCTCTTCCACAAATGTTCTGAGCAGCGGTCCGAACATACTTGGGCATACAAAATCAATAACTATCTTCGTGTGAATTCACGGCTCTTCCTGAAGGGTCATTCAAATTTCGGAATGATACATCCCACGCCAAAGCTTCTGGTGTGCTACATGCCACGGACGGAACGGATGGGACAGTTTGTGCCGCTGCGTCTGAAGGGAAATGCTCTGAAAATATTTGTCGATAATAATACTCTTCTTTGGATTGTGGAGGGTTAATAACAAATCTCTCGCTGGCTGATTTTAAATCTTCTTCTGATACTCTTTTTTCTACCGTTTCTTTTAGTGAATCAATCCAGCTGTAGCCAACACCATCCGAAAATTGTTCCTTCTGCCTCCAAGCAACGCTTTCAGGTAAATAATCCTCAAAGGCCTTTCGGAGAATCCATTTTTCCATCTTCCGGCCACCGCACATTTTGTCTTCTGGATTCAATTGCATCGCGACATCTAGGAATTCTTTGTCTAAAAACGGCACACGACCCTCCACTCCCCAGGCAGAAAGAGCTTTGTTCGCTCTTAGACAATCGTAAAGGTGAAGTTTATTGAGCTTCCGGATAGTTTCTTCATGAAATGCTTCTGCATTTGGAGCTTTGTGAAAGTATAAATACCCACCAAAAATTTCATCGGCACCTTCCCCAGACAATACCATTTTGATTCCCATCGACTTTATCACTCGTGCCAACAGATACATTGGCGTTGACGCTCGTACGGTGGTCACATCGTAGGTCTCCAAATGATAAATCACATCACGAATGGCATCTTGTCCTTCTTGCACCGTGAATAACACTTCATGATGAATGGTGCCAATATGATCGGCTACTTTCTGAGCTGCAGCTAAATCTGGAGAGCCTTTCAATCCCACGGCAAATGAATGAAGCTGAGGCCACCATGCGTCTGATTGATCATTAGTCTCTATCCTTTTTGAAGCGTATTTTTTAGCAACTGCAGAAATAATGGAGGAGTCTAATCCACCAGAGAGGAGTAAGCCAAACGGAACGTCTGACATCATATGGCTATGAACCGATTTCTCGAGCGCCTGTCGGATGGTCGAAATATCTGAATGATTATTCTTGACCGCATCGAAAGAGGTCCATTCCCTGGAATACCATTTTTGAGGAACATTGTTTCCGTTAGTGAGGAAATGTCCCGGCGGGACAGGTTCTATTTTTGAACAGGTGCCTTCTAGAGCTTTTAGCTCTGATGCAATAAAGAATTGATCCTCATTATCCCAACCCATATACAAAGGGATGATTCCCATGTGATCTCTGGCGATTAGAAATTCGTTCTTCTCTATATTGTACAAGGCAAAACCGAACATGCCTTGTAGCTGATCCAAAAAATCAGATCCGTACTTTTGATATAATGGAAGGATGACTTCACAATCAGATTCTGTTTGGAAATTATAGTCGAGATCTTTTCTTAATTCTAAGTGATTATAGATTTCACCATTGACAGCTAGCACCAGTTTTCCGTCGTTACTGACAAGCGGCTGTCCGCCAGATGTGGGATCAACGATTGCCAATCTCTCATGTGCGAGTATTGCATTTTCATTACTGAAGATACCCGACCAATCAGGCCCTCTGTGTCTGATTATTTTGGACATTTTTAAAACCTCAGATCGAAGCTGATCGACATCCCCCCTGAGGTTAAAAGCACAAACGATTCCACACATTTTTTCAATTTTGACAAATCTCGTTCGATAGAAGTGGAATACCCAAAAGAGGATGTATTTTTAGATAGAATGCAATGAACTATGTTGATATTTGAACAATGAACAAAGTTCGGATTAATCAGGGACGAGTGGTAGATTCTGGCCAGCGATATATGTTTTCTCTTTTGCTTGTTTGTGGCATGATTGCTTCAATAGTTGCCATAAATAATATTCTGGGATTCATAATAACATTGATGCTGAGCTCATTGATGATTTTGATGTGGACTTCCTTCTATGTCCTGGAAGTTGACGTAGAAATGAAAACTTATTGTGATTTTACAGCCGTGCTGGGTCGAAAGTTTGGACGAGTCCATCCGTTCGATGGAATAGAAAAGGTTTTCATAAAGGCATCAGCGATTTCACAAACAATATATGGATATGGGCCGAACTCTTACGAGAAAAAGACCTACGAATACGATGCGTATTTAAAATTCACTGATGGACAAAAGCTTTTTCTAGCATCAGACGAGGATAAAAGTGAATTAGCAAAAAGGCTTCAGCCGATTCTGAAAAAACTGGGAACCGAGATAGTGAAATAGTTGAATGTAAATTGGTTATGTATGAGAGGGTGTTTTAGTCAGTTTTGTGTAGGTAAGGCATCTTGACCCCAAAAGGATGAACACCAAATAAGCTTTCAACTCTGGCCGCCATGATAAGCAAGCACCTCGAAGCAAATACGCGAGGTATGAATTTGAAAAATATTTCTCCATTCAATGCAAGCATCGGGTAACCTGCCTAACGCAGGCAGGTAAAAACCACTCGTGGGATTTAACAATTCTCAAACTCATGTTTAAGTAACCACTGCTTCCGATGAACGCCCCCTCCATACCCCACAATACTTCCATCTGACCCAATGACTCTGTGGCACGGGATGATGATGGCAATTCGGTTTTCACCGTTGGCACGAGCAACGGCTCTTACGGCTTTCACATTTCCGATCGCATCGGCTTGCTGTTTATAGGATCGGGTACGTCCGTAGGGAATTTTATTTAGCGCGTCCCATGTATTTTTCTGGAAGTCAGTGCCGGGTACGCTGAGTGGTAAATCAAAGTCTTTTCTAGTCCCTTCGAAATATTCAGTGAGCTGCTTTACTACGCGATCAATCATTTCGTGTTTGCCCGTGACCAAGTTTGCACTGAATCGCTTTTTTAATGTTTCAAGCTGCGTTTCAAGCATTCGTCGATCAGTGAATTCTAGGAAGCAGAGTCCTTCATCCGTCACCCCGATCATCAAGGGGCCGAGAGGAGAGGGTATGCGGTTGATGGTAATAATCGTGCCCTCGGCACTTGGCGAAAATCCAGTCATATTTTTAAAGGTATCTGAAAAACCACTGAGTGAATCATATCCTTGAGAGAATGCCGTATTTGTAACTCGGTTACCTTCTTTTATTTTCAGAAAAGCACCGTTGATTCGATTCATCCTCAGGTAAGCTTGAAAGGTCATTCCGTAATTCTTATTGAAATAGCGCCGAATCTTGCTAGGGCTGTAACCCATTTGCCGAAGCTCGTAATCTTTGAATCGAACTTTACCTTGATCAATTTTTTTTATTAGCCCCTGCAGCCATTCTGGGTGTTCACCATCGGGAATCATTGGCTTACAAACTTTACACGCTCGGTAGCCATTGGTGAGCGCTTGTTGATGGTCATTAAAAAATTCGACATTTTCTTTTTTTGGCTTTCTAGCCGAGCAAGTAGGTCTGCAGAAAATGCCTGTTGTCTTTACGCCTACAATGAAAAGACCTTCAAAGCTGGAGTCACGCTCTACAAGTGCCTGGTACATTCGGTCAAAGGGTAACGTTTGCGTCATAGTACAAAGTAAAAGTGTGGAATATCTGTACGCAACCGAAAAATGAACATGCATTTTTTAATTTGCCTGAAAAACAGTGGATAGATGGAAATTGATCAACTACGTGAATATTGTCTTTCAATGACAGGCACTACTGAAGGTATGAAATGGGGAGAAAATCTCACCTTCATGGTGGGAGGGAAGATTTTTGCAGTCTTCAGTTTGGATACAACACCCATCAATGCCTCCTTCCAGGTGAGTGACGAAGATTTCGAAACCATGAGTGAGCGAGAAAGGATGAAACCAGCACCTTATTTCGCGAAAAATATTTGGATTTGTGTGGAGAATATCGGGATAGTTAGTGATAATGAATGGAAGGAAATTTTGACTAACGCCTATGAAATAATCAAAGCAAAATTGCCTGAGAAAGTGAGGGAGAATTTATAATCCGTAAGAGTCAAATTAATCAGTTGGGAAAAAGAAGATCAACATGTCGTCGAGCGTAGCTCTCCAAAGACCCCAACTATGGCCTTCCGGCAGATCTTTCCAGATCACATCGTAACCAGTTGAAAGTAGGTAGTCTTTTATTTTCATCATATTAGGAGGCAGGCTTATCCCCTCGTAGGTACCCCAGACCGAAGCTACCCGAATGTCCTTATGGATGCCGTCCATTACAATATTATTCGTGTCAAAATTATTGGGTTGAAATGCGCCTGAGTGAATACCACAATTACCAAAGACATCCGGATGAGTAAAACTGATAATAGCAGAAATATTACCTCCATACGAATCACCGATGACCGCTCTCATTTCTTTTTGAGCCAGAGTTGAGAATTCCTGATCAATGTAGGGCACCAACTCCTGCACAAAGAAATCTCGATATTTAAATCGATCTTCAAAAGCATATTCAACATTCCGGTCATTCGGTTGAACAAAAACCCCAAGAATCGGCTTTATCAGTTTTGCGTCGAGTAGGTTGTCTAATACAATGGTGCTATTTGCCAAATTGAGATAATCATTCCCATCCTGAAAATACGCAACAGGATAATCTACACCTTCATCATATCCTGCAGGGAGATAAATTTTCACAGAATACGTTTTTCCAGTATTAGTGCTACTAATTGATCGTTCGATTAGATTTCCTTTAAGGACATCTTCTTTTTCTTCAATTTCCCAAGGTTGCTCATAATCAGGCATAGCTAATTCGGAATTTGGACCAAACCCACCTGAGATTCTATTTGGATTTTTGAGATCAAGAATCCAATTGGAATCATCAATCACAAGTTTGTAATCAAGCCGAGCATTTGATTCAAAAGTTTGCTTTCGATACCAGAGATTGGTTCCTGAAATATTCGTAAAATCATTTCCTACAGGATTCCAGCCAGTAAAATCACCAGCTACGCTCACAGAAGATGCCATCCCTGAATAAATAAAAAACACATCGTTTTCACCTTCTATCACAGGGGTAGTCTCAAGCGTATCCAAAAAGAAATCGACAATTTCCTGACGACTAGCTGTATCAATATCATTAATCCGTTCTACCAGTTCAGAAAAACTAGATGCCATAAATGTGTCCTCTGTTTTTTTTACTTCTTGTCCATCCGAAGAACATCCAGTAATCAAAGTGAGAAGCAAGAACGGAAATAATTTTCTCAACATTATTCAGGTGTTTTCTCGTCCGGATACTCCTTCTTGAACCCAGCCCAATAATCTTTGATGGTTTGCTTCATGTCCTTGTGCAACCACAAAATTCCAAATAGGTTGGGCAAGGTCATGACTGCAATGGTGATTCCAGAAAGTGTCCATATGATGGTTGTATCTGTAAAAGCCGCCAAGAAGAAAGCAATTACATAAACGATTCGATAGTACACAACTGACTTACTCCCCCAAATAAACGTCATGGCTCGGTCCCCATAATATGACCAAGAGATGGCCGTGCTAAAAGCGAAAAGTAACAAACCAATCGCTACGATATATTGCCCCCATTCACCAAAAAATCCGGTGGTGAACGCAATCGTTGTAAGAGCCGCACTATGCACCAGGGATTCGCCCTTGAAGGTCACTTCACTCAAATCAGGTTTACCTGCATCTAGGGATATGGTACCTGAATAGGGCTCACCAGTTTCGGCATCCAAAATTTGAATATTCTCTGCTAAGGATCGAGCATTAATTACGCTGATATTTGATGGAAGCGATCCGTTAGTGACCGCAATATCTCCAGTGTAAACCTCCAGCGGTTCCGTACCAGCGATGTGTCCATATAGTAACTCCTTACCCTCATTAGTTGTGTCTGTGTAGGTTCCGTTAAGAACTGTCATATCAGCTAGATCAAATTCATTCACGTGCTTTTCATTCCACACACCAGAAGATAGTAGTACTAGGCCAGTAACTGTGCAGATAACAATCGTATCAATAAATGGCTCAAGAATCGCAACAAAACCCTCGGAGACCGGCTCATGCCCCTTGGCAGATGCGTGAGCAATTGGTGCTGATCCCTGACCAGCTTCGTTTGAGAATAATCCGCGCCCCACGCCTTTATTAAAAGCAAATGCAATTGAAGCACCAAGGAATCCTCCCGTTGCTGCTGATCCGCTAAACAGGTCAGCAAAAATCGAAATGAATGCAGGGCCTATGTTCCCTAAATTATTGAATATGACTGCAAAGGCACCAATGAAATAAATAATCGCCATTCCAGGAACCAATTTCTCGGTAACCGCTGCTATTCTTTTGATTCCACCAATAATAACGAATGCAAGCAGCACAGCAAGTATTCCTCCGATGAGCATTTGATTCAACCCAAATACGGAGTTCATTGAAACTGCGATGCTATTTATTTGAGGAAGACTACCCGTGCCGAAAGAGGAAAGAACTGTAGCAATGGCAAAAATCACCGCCAGCCATTTCATGTTCAGTTTATTTTTCATGTAGTACATCGGCCCACCCGCCATTGTACCATCCTGTGCTTTTTCACGGTACTTGTGCGAGAGAGTGACCTCTACAAATTTGGTTGTCATACCAAAAGCTGCGGTGACTAGCATCCAGAAGAGGGCGGCCGGGCCCCCGATATGAACCGCCAAGGCTACTCCGGCAATATTTCCCGTCCCAACGGTTCCTGATAGTGCGGTGGTAAGAGCCTGAAAATGGGAAGTATCCCCTTCATCATCTTTCTTATCAAATTTCCCTTTGACCACTTTGAAGGCAAATCGAAAGTATCTGATCTGAGGGAATCCTAAGTAGATGGTAAAGAATAAACCCGTACCTAATAGCGCATAAGGAAACCAGAATGAGCTGCCAATGAAACTGTCAATTAGTTTGAGAAAATCGTTGAGTGCTTGCATGTTTGAATCTTCACTTTTTTGAGAATGGACAAAAATAGAAGAACCACTGAACTTACCTAATGCCGCTGATATAAAATCCTCTGGTGCAGTGATGAGTTAAATCCCAACAGTGGATTTTATTACCCGATGCTAGTATCGATTGAAGAAATATTTTTCCAAATGCATACCTCGTGAGTTTGCTCCGAGATACTTGATTTATTCCGATCAAGGCGACAATTTCAGGAGATCACTTACCCCACGTAGCGCTTTTCATTGATAGGACTGCACGCATTATGTCCTTTTGACTAATCTGACCAACAAGTTTACCTTCAGCCACAACAGGGAAACGTCTTATTCTTTTCCCAAGAAACATATCGGCTGCATCAAAAACATTCATATCAGGACTGATAGTGATCACATTGGTGGTCATGTGTTCACTGACCTTCCCCGCAAGGTTAGGCATGTTATTGTATTGGCCTTTTACCACCTCTTTCAGACAATCTCCTTCTGAGATAACCCCGCACAATTGACCGTGCTCATCCATCACAGGAGCACCGGAAATTTTCTTCTTTAGAAGCGTCTTAACCACCTCATACATGGGTTGATCTGGAGAAAAAGTAATAAGCTTACGAGACATATAATGAGCAACAGCAACAGGTTGAGGTGCTGACTTTTTATCGACCTTTGTTATGATGCCTCTATAGCTTTGTACCATGACGTTTCCGTTTTCAGTGTTTTGTAAATTACCTTAAATCTGGATAAAATCCAAAATGAGTGAACGAGGGAACTGCTCGGGAATTCTCTTTGGCCTGATTCAAATCCAAGCAATTGGCTCCAATTTCCAACTAATACACTGAAAAATCGTGTTAACAATTGTACCTGTCTAATCACCCTTTATTACCTAAATTCGCGGCTATGGATAAGATCATTGCAACAACTGATATCTCCAAGAAATATATCATGGGAAGTGAAGTTATTCATGCCCTTCAGAGTATTTCTATAGATATAAATAGAGGAGAGTATGTCGCTTTTATGGGGCCATCGGGTTCAGGAAAATCTACGCTAATGAACATCATTGGCTGTTTGGATTCTCCCACAGCAGGCACTTACATTCTTAACAATAATGATGTAAGTGATCTTTCAGAAAATGAGTTGGCGGAGATTCGAAACAAGGAGATTGGCTTTGTTTTTCAAACATTCAATTTGTTGCCTCGGGCGTCTGCATTGGAGAATGTGGCACTTCCGCTGGTGTACGCCGGGTTTAGTGGATCAGAACGCGAGGATAAAGCCTATGCAACTTTGGAGGGAGTTGGGCTCGGTGATAGAGCGTACCACAAGCCCAATGAATTATCAGGTGGTCAGCGTCAACGGGTAGCCATAGCCAGAGCGTTGGTTAATGATCCGAGTATTATTTTGGCGGATGAACCAACAGGTAATTTGGATTCGAAAACTTCGTATAGCATTATGGATCTTTTCCAGAAACTTCATGACGATGGTAACACTATAATAATGGTAACGCATGAAGAGGATATTTCGAAATACGCACATCGTATCGTTCGCCTTCGGGATGGGCTCGTAGAATCGGATGAGAAGAATTCAAACGTAAGAAAAGCAGAAGTGATTTCATGAGTTCGAAAGTCTACACCAAAACAGGAGACAAGGGACAGACCTCATTGCTTGGAGGTAAAAAAGTCTCAAAATCGAATGCCAGAATTGAAGCTTATGGTAACGTGGATGAACTGAATTCTTTTCTTGGTTATTTAAAAGATCATGACGAGATCAAAGACCAGATCGGACAGCAAATCCAATTGATTCAACGGCATCTTTTTTCTGTTGGCTCTATTCTCGCTACAGCTCCAGATTTCAAGGGGTTCAATCTTCCACAGATTTCAGAAGAGGACGTTACTCTATTAGAAAATTGGATTGATACCTTCGATAAAGATTTACCAGAACTTAAGAATTTTATCATTCCAGGTGGTCACAAAGTTGTATCTTTGTGCCACGTTTGTCGCACGGTTTGTAGACGTGCGGAAAGAAACGTTTCTGCTTTGGCAGAGGAGAATAAATTGGGGAAGTATATACTGCCTTTTCTCAATAGGCTTTCTGATTACTTGTTTGTAATGGCAAGGACGTTATCACAACAATTGAAAGCTAAAGAAATCCCGTGGACTCCATAGGGTTTGACGACATTAACCCCAGCGAAATGACAGATGTTTTAGAAATAAATATCACCAAAACCACTGACTCCAAGTTGCCAGAAGTGGACATGGATAATATAGCTTTTGGAAGAGCTTACTCTGATCACATGTTCATTGCAGATTATGAAGATGGGGAGTGGAAAAATTCCAGAATAATTCCTTACCGCAACTTATCAATAAGCCCTGCAAATGCGGCGCTTCATTATGCACAATCAATATTCGAAGGATTAAAAGCGTATCGTACTCAAGATGGAGATATTGCTACGTTTAGGGCTGATGAAAATGCACGTCGCATGCGCAGTAGTGCCATTCGAATGTGTATGCCTGCCGTGCCCGAGGAGCTATTTTTGGAGGCCATTTATGAGCTTGTAAATTTGGATCGAGATTGGGTGCCTTCTACTGATGGGTCCTCCCTTTACATACGGCCATTTCAGTTTGCCATGGATCCTTATATCGGTATTCGACCAGCTCAGAAATATACTTTTATGGTGATATCAGGACCTGTGGGACAATATTACACGGAACCTGTAAAAGTCAAAATTGAAACCGAATATGCACGAGCAATGCCAGGAGGTGTTGGAGCCGCTAAAACTGCTGGCAATTATGCGGCGGCATTGTATCCCGCAAAAAGAGCACAAGATGAGGGCTATCATCAGCTAATTTGGACGGACGCACACACTCATAAGTACATTGAAGAATCCGGCACCATGAATATCATGTTCGTTATTGACGGCATGTTGGTTACCCCTCAAACGAGCGATACTATATTGGCAGGAATCACCAGAGCAAGTGCCATCGAATTGGCAAAAGATTGGGGAATGATTGTAGAAGAAAGACGTATCAAAGTGACGGAAATAATTGAAGCTATGGAGCAAGGGCGACTTCAAGAGGCCTTTGGTATTGGAACAGCCGCAACAGTTTCACAGATCAGTGTGATTAATCACGAGGGGATTGATTATGAATTGCCTTCTGGTGAGTCCTGTGAAATTTCCAATAAACTTTTGAAATCTCTGACAGATATTAGACTTGGCAGAGTACCTGATAAGTTCGGGTGGATGCATAAAATTTAAGCTCAAAGAGATTTAATTATGAGAATATTAGCCATTCTGATGATTCTGGCCATGGTCGCCTGCACACCCAAGAATTCTGAGAACAAAGAGTCGGACGAGAGTAATGTATTAAACCTCTATTCTCAGCGTCATTATGATTCAGACAAAAAGGTTTTTGACTTATTTTCGGAAAAGACCGGCATTCAAATCAACCTCATAAACCAGGGGCTGATGAGCTAATCACACGAATGGAACAAGAAGGAGAAAATAGTCCAGCTGATGTTTTCTTTACAGTAGATGCCGCACGATTAAACCGCGCAAAGCAGAAAGGACTCCTTCAGCCAGTAGATGTTACGACCAACGTGGCTTTTAGCGATCCTGAGAAGTTTTGGCATGGAGTCACCTATCGAGCACGAGTGATTGCCTACGATAAAGAGAAAGTTTCAGTGGAGGACTTATCTACCTATGAGGATTTAGGTGATGAAAAATGGTTGGGTCAAATTCTGATTCGCTCTTCGTCAAGCGGATACAATCAATCACTTGTGGCATCTATGGTCTACGCAAAAAGTGAATCGGAAGCGGAGAAATGGGCAAACGCAATTGTCAAAAATATGGCCAGATCGCCGGAAGGTGGAGATCGTGATCAGATTAAGGCCATCGCTGCTGGTATCGGTACCATAGCCATTGCAAATACGTATTATGTAGGCTTATTACTAAATTCTGCTAATCCTGAAGAAGTGAAGGTAGGAGAGAGCGTTGGTATTTTTTTCCCGAATCAGAATGATCGTGGAACACATGTCAATGTGAGTGGAGTTGGTGTTATCAAAAATGCTCCGAATAAAGAAAATGCAATAGAATTTATTGAGTTTTTAACTAGTGTGTAGATTCTAAAAAGAGCGAACTAATTGAAGTTTATTTGCTATCTT
>JAAEPI010001122.1 GCA_024232835.1 Cytophagales bacterium | reverse complement strand
TCTTCTATGAGTGCCGTAATCGTATTGGTGCAATGTCTCTTATTCATCAAGTGTTATATCGTTCAAAAGACGTAGCCCATATTGATTTCAATAATTATCTTTTAGAGCTTTCCACATACCTGAGACAGGCTTATCAGGTCTCAGGAAGGAGGATTGTTTTTAAAATAGGTCCCTGTGAGATTTTACTTTCACTTGATCAGAGTATTGCCATTGGTACGGTTGTCTGTGAACTGCTCTCAAATAGCTTGAAACATGCATTTCCTGATAGAAAGGAGGGAACCATCTCAATGGATATAACTGCACTTTCTGGTGATCGAGCCGAATTAATTGTTGAGGATGATGGGAAAGGATTTGACAAGGAATTCGATTTTGAAAATTCACAATCATTGGGATTAAATATTATGAGGAGTACTGTGAGAGGCCAGCTGGATGGCACAATTAAAATGGAGAGTGATGGTGATGTTGGCACAAAGTATATTATTCACTTCAAAGCTAAATGAATAAGAACATAGAGGCATTGTTA
>JAAEPI010001121.1 GCA_024232835.1 Cytophagales bacterium | reverse complement strand
GTACATCTATATCAAAAGATATATCATCAGAGAAGAACTAACCAAGGTGATCAAAAGTCTTCATTGGAGTAACTAATCCTGCTCTTTATTTAACTATCAGATTCTTTTTTTCTCACGCCTGCATTATAAAATCTCTTAGTATTCAATGCAATCTTAGCTCCCCTCCCACTATCCTCAACCTCGCCTCCACATTATTCTCATAAAGCATTCCTGTCCCCAAGCCCTGATGTAAGGTGACTTCATAATTTCCTACGAACTGGGCAATGGCATTGAGACCAATATTGGATTCAAGATATGAGGTAATCCACCAGGCGATCCCTAATGTTTCGGCAATCGATATCCACTCAGCAGTTTGTCGGAATCCACCAAGTAATGCTGGTTTGAGCACAATAAATTGAGGACGAAGGGATTCAAGCAAGGTCATTTTGTCTTCTACTCCAATCAGCTCCTCATCCAGTGCAATCGCAATCGGTGATTTATCGGTAAGCAATCGCATCGCGACTTCCTGCCTTGGGGCAATGGGCTGTTCAATGGAGTGAATGTTAAATTCTGCGAGCTTCTTCAGTTTGTTAAAAACTTCATTCGTCGAAAAAGCCCCGTTAGCATCTAATCGAAGGACAACCTCCTTAGATGGTTTATTTAGTGGAGTCGGAGGGATTCGAACCCTCGTCCAGAGAAGGAAATCATAAACCTTCTACATGCATAGTTATTCTTTTGATCTCGCAGGGAAGCCGGCGAATAACTACCTACTTGTCCTGCCAGTTGCTAAATTTCACCCAAAGCCCACAACACTGCTTCAAACTAGTCCTAAATTTCGACACCCTAATGCCCAAGCTTAAAGGACAGAAGCTCGGTAGGATGTGACCCGGGATCGTCTTAGACGATCAACCGATTAAGCCTTGTATTCAACCAAAGTTGAATTAGGCGGCCATGGCGTAATTAGATTCGCCAATTATAAAAATGAATGAATTGATTGCGGATGCTCACTCAACACCCGACACGCCAGCGTACAATCTGCACTTCCTGTCAATTCCGGTCGACCCCATATATCAAAGAACTAATTCTCAAATACAAAGATAGCATCTTGAGTAAGACATGATTCAATTATTGATCTATTAAAAAAGTCGATCCCGAATACTCGGGATCGACTTTCCTATTTTGAGTTTATCAATTATAAAGTAACGCCTATGGTGAAGGCATTAAGCTTTGCTCCTCCAGGACCCCTTCCTGACGCAAATACTTCATTGAGATCATAAAGCACGAACATGTCAAAACTCCTGAATCCTAGTTGCCCTCGCACTCCGTATCTAAAGTTTTGAAGATAGAAATGATCGCTTTCTTTGTTTTTTTCTTTGTTGCCATCCTCTTTGAAAATAAATTTGGTTCTACTCCCCATTCGATATCCAGCATACATTCCTCCACCAATCCTAAACCCACTTTTTCTGTAGGTTTTAAAGGTAAAACTCCTCCCTGACGTTGCTTTCACTTTTTTAGAGCCTCGACTAAAATCCAACATAGGCACTACACTGAAATTTATATAGCTAGCTGTCAACTTACTTTTTTGACCGCTTATAGTGTTTGCTACTGGCAAAAATTCGATCTGAGTAGCTCCTTTATTTATTTCAATATCGGTATCCTCCATTTTCCAATTGTACCAACTTACGCCTCCACCCCATTCTAGAAACACTGATCCTCCTACCCATGTTTTATTGAGCCAGTTCAACCCAAGGTACCAAGAACCAAAAGGCTTGACTGCATATGGCGCATTTGATTCGCTAGGGGGCGTTCCATTAGACAGCCAATTATTGGATCCAATATCCATGTTGAAAAAATTTCGTGTGCGCTCAGTCTCTTCTTGTACATAGGAATATTTCTTTAGCTCCAGCTCATCATCAAAATCGTCCACATCGAAATTCTCCGGATCGATATCAAGTTCCAACCCTCCCACTCTAATCCGAATGTTGTCGAGAGATTCTCTATCAATCACGACTGTATCACCATCTCCTTCACCCTCTCCAAATAGTACGTTTGGGCTGTCTATCAGGTATTTATCTCCGTCTCCATTCTCGAGCTCCAAATAGTCCACATTATTGTCACCCAAAGACTGATTCAAGTCGCGAATCATTTCGTTCACGTTGTACCCTTGGAGCTTCTTTAATTCAACCCTATCTCTAGTGTAGATAATTATTTTGCTCCCATTCTCAAGTTCAATCACCACCGTGTCGGCTGGCTCTTTACTCATGTCATTGTTGGCAAAAACCGGAGCTATGGCCATCAATACTATCATGTAAGTTGTTAAAATAGTTCTCATATTATTCATCCTTTATTTGAGTTTATAATCTTTTTCGTCTTTCAATTTTTCTTGCCACTGAAAAATTCGTTCTTGGTTTCTCTAATACTCGCAAGCATCTCACCTGGCTTTATTTGGAGAGCCCTATCCCAAAGTTTCCCAACTTTAGTTTTTTCCTCGGTTTCATCCGTGGAAGACTCTCCTGCCAAATAAGTGATCTGCACTTGCAGCTGTGGCAGTGACTCTGATATACTGTCAGGAGTGCTGTTCGTCTCCTCAAGTACAGCAACTGACTCCTTCATGTCAAGAGGGGTGATTACAGGCATCTCCCGTATGACTTGTGGCTCTTCAACTTTATCTAAGACCTTTTCATTCAATTCAACCTCCGCAAATACTTCCTTGGTATCAAGCTTAGATATAATAGGTGCTACCCTGACCTTATTATTTATCTCGGATTTTTGTTCAATTCCCGGCAGCTTCCAATGGAACTCAGCGAGTGGCTGAGGATGATCTGGAGTAACGGAAGCTGAAGAGTCAGCTTGCAATCCCTCATTAGACTTAAAAATCAAGAAAGCACTTACAGCCAAAAGCGTAACCGTAGCGGCAATACTCAGCCATACTGTTGATTTTCCATTTCCTTTAATGTTGGCTTCCACCTGTTCCCATGCTTGTGGCGTAGGAAGCGCTTCATGTCTTGCCAATTTATCTTGAAAGAGCCTGTCTATTTTATTTTCCATAACTCATCATTTGCTAGTTTGCTCCTCGCAAAAGCGAAACTTCATTTTCAATTTGCACCAGTTGCTTTTGAAGTAGTTTTCTTGCCCTATTCAACTGTGATTTAGATGTCCCAGTACTTATCCCAAGCAATTTCCCAACTTCCTCGTGCTTGTATCCCTCTATCGCGTAGAGGTTAAATACAGTTCTATATCCCACGGGCAATTCTTCGATTAACCTAAGCAGCTCATCAGCAGCCACGGCTTGTGTCAGCTCGTCATAATTTGGTTCTTCAATCACCTCCTCGAAATCAGATTCAAGTGACATGTTTTTATTCTTTCTCAGGTACATCAGGCTTTCGTTGACCATGATCCTTCTAATCCACCCTTCAAAACTCCCCTGTTCCTGAAACTGACCAATTTTCTCAAAAACCTTAACCATGCCACCGACCATCACATGTTCTGCTTCCATTCTATCATTTATGTATCGTGCACACACGACCAACATCAACGACGCATATTTGTCATAAACGGCCTTCTGGGCCTTAGACTTTTTATGCTTACAGTCTCGGATGAGTTGGTGTTCCTTCACTGATGTATTTAGTCGCAACATTTGGTCGAGTTTCATATTCCAGATGATCTGCCAACGAAAATGGTTGCGTGGAGTTGAAAAAAAAGTATGTTATCTAATATAAAAAACGTTAGATATGTAAATTACAGCAACTCTCAAGTGTATGAAACCGACATCTCAAAGAATTTTTGACAAAGTTCTGCAAATGAGGTTCAGATGGTTCCATGTGGCAGCAAAGAATCAATACAAAAACACATGAAAAAACTATTCCTTCTTCTCTATCTCATCCCGCTCGCAAGTATTGCTCAAGTTGGTATTCAGTTTCAATCACTAAGCTGGGATGAGGCGCTTGCGGCATCAAAAAAATCAAACAAGCTCATCTTCATCGATGCATACACAACCTGGTGTGGGCCATGTAAGGCGCTTGAAAAGTACACGTTTACCGATGCATCCGTTGGTACTTTGTTTAATGCGTCATTCATAAATGTAAGATTTGATATGGAGCAATACCCAGGGCTCGAACTTGCCGAAAAATATGAAGTAAACCTCTATCCTACGCTATTGTTTGTCAATGGAAACGGAGAACTGATCCATCGAGGATGTGGTGCAATGGAAATTGAGGAGCTGCTGGATCTAGGGTCAGTTGCCTTAAACGGCAAGCAAACACTCTCAGCGCTCAAAGGAAAATACGAAAATGGGGAGAGATCAATTGAGATAATTGATCAGTATGTGCAGGCTTTACAAAGTGCGTGTCAAAATGTGGATGAATTTCTTAGTGACTACTTTGAAAAAGTGCCAAATGATTCTCTGAGTTCAGAGGCAAATTGGTATGTTTTTAGTGAGTATGATTTTGATATTTACGGAGACCGTTTTCAATTTTTCCTGGAAAATCAGAAAGGATTCGAGGCAAATGTAGAGCAGAAGAAAGTTCAGGATAAGATTTATGATACGTTCATGATGACTTATTTCAAGTTAACCGAATCTGAAGACTTTGCCCTGTTTGGAGTACAATCGGTGATATACATGGCAGAGCAAAACGAATTCGACAGAAAAGAAGAACTCCTCAACTTCCTCAATTTCGGTTATGGAGAGCTTTCGGGAAATTGGGAATTGTACTCCGATGCAGCCATTGCGATAATCAAACCGGAATCAGAAAATCCGGATTTGGTGCTGGATGTAGCATGGAAATTTTACTTATTTGTAGATGATCCGGATAAATTATTCAAAGCGTTGAGCTGGACAAAAATAATTCTTGAGATAGAAGAACCCAATCCATCCAATATTGATACGTACGCTTCACTGCTTTTCAAAATTGGTAGAAAAGAGGATGCTATCAAGTTTGAAGAGCAGGCATTTCAGCTTGCAGAAAGTTGGGGAGAGGATACCCAACACTTTGAATATCAATTGGCAAAATTCAAGAAATAGGTTAGCACGCATATAAAATTGGCATAAGCTTGCCTATAGCTTGCATTCCTGTCTCAATATGTCTTTTTTAGCAAAAAAAATAGTAAAATTGAAGTAGTCAACAAGCTAACCTAACGAATCATGAATACTAGAAATCTACGAAACCTTGTCACATATACGATCTCAATCGCCATTCTAGTGGCGTGTGGTGGTAACTCTGATAAGGGAAATTCGAATTCAGACGAATTCAAAAAGGCTCAGGATGATCTCAAAGAAAACGTAAAGAAGGTTCTTTATGAGATTCCTTCTCCGGCCGAGATACCTTTTCTTCTGCAGGCGACTGGGGTCGATTTTGACGCTACCCTGATCAATTCAATTGACAAGGTGGATAGCTACGCTTCTTTGACAGATAAAGCCATATTGAATTTAGGTATTTACGCAACCGATGTTGGATACCTAAGCTCTTATGAAAAAACCCAGGAGTCGCTTACTTACATGCGCTCTTGTCGAAAACTTGCAGACAATCTTGGTCTAAGTGACTCTTTTAGTCCTGAGCTCATTGGTAGATTCGAAAAAAGTGTTGAAAGTAGAGATTCCTTAGCTACACTGGTAAATGAAACAATCGCTGATGCAGAAAATTTACTTAAGGAAGACAGCCGCGAAAATTTAGCCGCGCTTATGATTACTGGAAGTTTTATAGAAGGGATCTATCTGGGTACTCAGATCGTTGACAATTATCCCGACGATTTAGATGAAACAACGAAAAATCTTATCTTGTCAAAACTCATTAGAATGATCATCGATCAAAAAGAACCCCTTGAGGATCTAGTTACAATGCTTAAATCAACAGAGCAAACTGACCGAGTGACTTCCATACTTGCTGGTCTGAGTAAAGTGACGGAGGCCTATAATGGGGTGGATCTAGAGGCTCTTATTGCAAACCAAGAGACACTTTCTGCTGAGACTATCAAAGCAATAACTGACGCAGTAGCTCCACTGCGAAATGACCTTATTTCTTAAAATTTTAGTATAATATTAATAAGTTGATTAAGGATCAGGTTTTAATCACCTGATCCTTTTTTATTCTCCAATCACTTTTCTCAATGAGCAGTCTTTTGCTAAAAGTAATTATTAGGTTGTTGGCCATGGTGGCCAAGGAAGATGGTGTGACAACACAAGAACGTGAGCAGGTTGAAGCTTTTTTGGGAGAAAACCTCAACCCCAATTCGATCTTCGCATACATGAGCGAATTCGATGATTATGTCGATGACATATCCTTCAGCCCTCTAACAGGAAGAGATGAGATAAAGCAACTCACCGACCTATGCTCTCAGGTGAATTTGGAGCTCACCTATCAACAAAAGTTGGTTGTAATCGCGGAATTGGTGAGCATCATGGTCGCTGATGGTGACATCTCTCCACACGAAGAAGAATTAGTCGATACTATTGGAGATGCCTTTTACATGGAAGAACAGGTTGTTCAAAATATTCGAAATTTTGTGGTTGGAAATACAATTCAAGAACTGGATGGAGATGAAGTAGCATTTGCGAACGATCAAAAAGATTTGTCATCTAAAATAAAACACATATACAGAGCTGGAATTCCCGGGTTATTTGCCTTTCTGCATGTGGGAGGTGAGACTGATTGCTATTTCATTAAATACCTTGGGAAAGCTAACGTTTTCATGAATGGGGTGGCATTGAAACCTCAGAAAGTCAAAACACTTGCCCCTGGTAGTTCGATCAAAAGAGATAGAGCACTTCCAATCTATTATGGAGATATAATCAATCAGTTTGTTTCGTCCGCAGTTAATACGGCCATCAGCTTTGAAGCAAAAAACATAGATTATCGTTTCCCAAATGGGGAATTGGGTCTCCGCAGTATTAACGTTTCTGAGAATTCCGGAAATCTTGTAGGTATTATGGGCTCCAGTGGAGCGGGCAAGTCAACGCTCTGTAATGTTCTCAATGGTATGGAGAGTCCCTCCAATGGTCAGATTCTTATCAATGGGATTGACATGCATGAACATCCAGAACAGGTCAAAGGGCTCATTGGATTTGTGCCTCAGGATGATCTCCTTATAGAAGACCTTAGTTCTTATGAAAATCTCTTGTATGCTGCCAAACTGTGTTTTGATAATCTAAGTAAAAAGGAATTAGACCAACTGGTCATCAAGACCATGAGCAGTTTGGGCATCTTGGACATCAAAGATTTGAAAGTAGGCTCACCCTTCTCCAAGACGATAAGTGGTGGGCAAAGAAAACGACTAAATATAGGATTGGAATTGCTACGTGAGCCTGCCGTTTTGTTTGTAGATGAACCCACCTCGGGGCTGTCATCAAGAGATGCAGAAAATATCATGGATTTAATGAAGGAACTCACCCTCAAAGGCAAGTTGATTTTTGTTGTTATCCATCAGCCATCTTCGGACATATTTAAGATGTTTGATAAACTCATCATATTGGATGTTGGAGGCTATCAGATATACGATGGAAATCCGGTTGAAGGAGTTGTATACTTCAAGACCCTAATTGATTTAGTAAACAATGAGCAAGGTGAATGTATCGAATGTGGTAATGTAAACCCTGAGCAAATATTTAATATCATCGAAACGAAGGTGGTGAATGAATATGGAAACCACACCAATCAACGAAAAATTTCTCCTAAGCAGTGGAATCAATTCTATATAGAACATGGGATTGACAAAGAAATTATCACTACATCAGAAGCACCCAAAACATCACTCAAGAGACCCAACAAATTCCAACAAATGAAGGTCTTCATCCAGCGTGATGTAATGTCCAAATTGAGCAATAAGCAATATCTAATAATCAATTTGGTAGAAGCACCTGTTCTTGCCTTTATTCTCGCTTTTCTACTTCGATATAGGGAATCATCCGAATACTTGTTTGGCAAGAACATTAACATACCGGCCTACCTATTTATGAGTGGGATTGTAGCTCTATTTATGGGGCTGACGGTTAGTGCCGAGGAAATCATTAAGGACAGAAAAATCCTGAAGCGAGAGGCCTTTCTTAATTTGAGTAGAAGCAGTTATCTCCTTTCTAAAATAATTATTCTCTTTAGCATTTCTGCTCTTCAAACCCTGCTATTCGTTCTAGTTGGTGACGGTATACTAGAAATGAAAGGCATGTTTTTAGTGAATTGGGGCATTTTGTTTTCTATTTCTTGTTTAGCCAACATTGTCGGTCTGAACATCTCTTCAGCTTTTAATTCTGCTGTGACAATTTATATTCTGATTCCGATATTGATCATTCCGCAACTGATACTGAGTGGCGTGGTTGTTCAGTTCGACAATCTCAACCCGACGATTACCAGCTATGACAAGGTACCGGCAATTGGGGAAGTCATGGCATCAAGATGGGGTTTTGAAGCCGCAATGGTGACCTTGTACAAAGAAAATAAATACGAAAAGCCGTTTTATGAACTGGATAAAACCATGGGTCAAGCTGAATATAAAAAGACGTATTATATCCCTTCTCTTTTAACCAAACTCGACTATTGCAACAATCCTACGAATCAGGGAGAAACGAAAGAAATATCCAATGGACTTTCTCTATTGCGAAATGAAATAAATAGCGAACTTAAATTCATCGGGAAGGATGAATTTCCTGATGTGGAAAAGTTGACGCCTGAAGAATTCAATGCTTCAGTTTACCAAAATTCTCGTGATTTCCTCCAGACTCTCAAAAAAGTCTATAGCACTCGATACAACAATGCCAGCACTGAGAAGTCAAACTTAGCTTCTGGTTTCACGGAAACATCGGACAAACAGGAAGAATTTGTAGCTCTTCAAAATGCCTACCAAAACGAAGCGATAAAATCAATCGTAACAGGAAAAAATCAGTTAGAACGAATTAAAGAAAACAACAATCGTCTGATTCAGAAATCAAACTTGATCTACAAAGACCCAAACCCAAGCCATGCACTGGATTTTCGCGAACAATTTTTCACACCATCTAAACATATCCTTGGCCAAACCTTCGATACCCTGTATTTCAACGTCATGGTGATTTGGGTAATTAGTTTTTTATTCATAATCACTTTATATTTTGACATATTAAGGAGGATAATCGACCTGATTGGAAATATAACGTGGACAAAAGGAAAAGAAATGGACAGAAAAGTATTGTTCCATTTTCGTTAGAGCTTCTTAAGGTTAGTCTTCTTCGAGATCCCTCAACGTTCTTATTGCTGACGGAAACTCTGGATCGATTGAAAGAGCTTTTTTATACCATTCGAGAGCTTTGTTACGATTCCCATTCTTCAAATATGATTCTTCTAAGCTATCCCGGACATTAGGGAAACAATTCAGTTGTAAGAAGTAGTCAATTAATCAACTTCTTTGACGGCTCATCATCGCATGGAACGAGCGATCCTTATCAATGTCTATAAGATTGCTTCACTTCGTTCGCAATGACACAGAGTTCAGTAATTTCGCAGCAATGACTCGCACCGAACTTTTCGAAAACATCCTTGCAAAACAGTCCTTCCTTTGCGTGGGTCTGGACACAGATACTAATAAAATCCCTAAGCATCTGCTAGATGAAGAAGATCCCATCTTTGAATTTAACAAAGTAATAATAGACGCTACTCTACCCTACACGGTGGCATACAAGCCGAACCTTGCCTTCTATGAAGCTCATGGATCAAACGGCTGGGAATCACTGCAGAAAACCATTGATTACATACCTGACGACATCTTCACCATTGCGGACGCGAAACGTGGAGACATAGGGAATACATCCTCAATGTACGCCAAGGCTTTCTTCGAGCAAATGTCCTTTGACTCAATTACAGTAGCTCCATATATGGGGTCAGACTCAGTGAAACCATTTCTGGAATTTGATGACAAGTGGGTGATCCTGCTTGCTGCTACATCGAACCAGGGATCAAAAGATTTTCAAGATATGATCTTCGATGATCAGGAGTTATTTGAACATGTGATCGTCAAAAGTCAAAATTGGGGGACTCCAGAAAATATGATGTACGTTGTTGGTGCGACTCGTCCTGAATCGTTGAGTGAAATACGGAAGCTTATTCCTGATCATTTCCTATTAATTCCTGGTGTGGGTGCGCAAGGTGGTAGTCTCACAGAAGTATGCAATGCTGGAATGAATGACCAGATGGGATTACTTGTGAATTCTAGTAGAGGAATTATTTACGCCTCCAACGGGGAAGATTTTGCCGAGGCTGCTGGCAAAGCAGCTAAAAAGTTACAAGAAGAAATGGCTGAGCAATTGAAAAGTCTGATTTCTTCAGTGTAGCTTAGTGGTGTGCCGCTATGAACGAAGCATTTCTACACTTCATATGGAAATTCCAAAAGTTCACTTCTGAGCTCGTCACCTCTCAAGGTGAGCGAGTGCGTATTTTTTATCAGGGAAATCACAATCATGACGCTGGACCAGACTTTCTGGAGGCAAGGATAAAAATTGGAGAGCTTGAATGGAATGGTCAAGTTGAGATCCATCTGATGTCGTCCGACTGGATACATCACAATCATTCATCCGACTCTGGATACAACACTGTAGTGCTTCATGTGGTTTGGGAGCATGACAAAGAAATTAGTCGAGAAGACGGGTCAGGCATACCGACTGTGGAAATTAAAAACTTAGTGGATCTGAATCTCGTGACCGAGTACAAAAGTTATCTGGCTCAACCAAATGACATTCTTTGTCAAGCGCATTTACCCTCGATAAGCGATCTGACTTGGATTTCAAACCTCGACCGGATGTTATCAAAACGATTAGAAGATAAGTCACAAAGAAATCTTTCTCTGGCAAAAATACTAAATGATGATTGGGAAGAAACTGCCTATCGAGTATTGGGAAGGAATTTTGGGTTTTCACTAAATTCCGAAACCTTCCAGCAGATCACTGAAATTTTACCGCTCAAATTTCTATCAAAACACTCCTCTAGCCACGAGCAAATCGAAGCACTGATTTTCGGTGTTGGAGGTTTTTTAGAAGAACCTTTGGACGACTATCAAGAAATGCTCAAAACGGAATTTGTATTTCTCAAAAAGAAATATGATCTCAAAGACAACCTCCACAGGACGCATTGGAGATTTGGCAAAATGAGGCCATCCAACTTTCCTTCTGTTCGTCTGGCTCAGTTCTCAGCGATTCTGCATGCTCATCAAAAGCTTTTTTCTTTGTTTTGTGAGGTTTCAAGTATTAAGGAATTGAAAAATAAATTAACTGTGACACCCTCTCCCTATTGGCATGAGCATTATGATTTTGGGAAGAAATTAAAGAAAGGATCAAACGCTTTGGGTAAGTCATCGTTCGAGAACCTAACCATCAACTCGGTAGCACCATTGTTAGCCGCTTACTCAATATATACCGATCAACAATCCTTAATGGACAAGGCGATAAATCTGCTAGAATCACTGCCTGCGGAAAGCAACAGACATACTGCTAAATGGACAAATCTAAATAGACCGGCTAAATCTGCATTTGATTCACAGGGTCAAATAACGCTCTATCAAGATTTCTGTAGTAAGAAAAATTGCCTTAATTGCGGGATTGGAAGCTGGATATTCAATAAGTGAGCTACTTCTTACATATCATAATTCTCAGTACAGCGCTTTGGTTAATTGGCCGAAAACAACCAGATCAAATCGTATTCTATGCTAGCGCAGCTCTAAAACTAATGGCGGGTGTTGCTGTTGGGTTGATTTATAGGGTGCATTACTATGGAGGTGATACCTGGGCATACTATGACGCTGCTAGATTGCTTGGTGATCTTCCGTTAAATGAGTGGTGGTCCCAACTTGGGAAAGAAGAAATAGGTGCTTTTGAAAATCAACCCCGAGCCATCTTTTTTACTAAGATCGTTAGTGGATTTATTTTCGTCACACGGGGTGATTATTGGGTTGTCTCATCATACCTCTCCTTCATTAGTTTTCTTTCGAATTGGTTTTTCTACCGACAGACCCGTTCTACGCTACCAAATATCAAGTGGCCTGTGATCATTGGTTTTCTTCTATTTCCATCATCGGTATTTTGGTCCGCGGGTATTCTCAAGGGAGTTATCACAAATGCCAGCGTGATATTCGTATCAGCCTTTAGTATCAAACTTTTCTATCGAAAGAAAATACATATTCTGGAAATTATTATGGCAGGACTCGCTATCATCTTGCTATTCTACATTAAGTATTATTTGCTGATCGTGCTTTTCCCAGTTGTCGTTTATGCCTTATTCGATCATCGAGCTCATCGTTTTGGTCTGACCAAACCGCTTAGAGGGTCAGTTTATGTGGCCATTTTACTGACCACATTATTAATTGCTCCTAAAATCAATCCAAACCTGCGTATAATGAACTTACCGCAGGTTATTCATACTAACCAATTACAAATCCAAAAAGCTAACGCCAGTAGCAGCCACATAGACCTACTAATTGAGCCAAACTGGTCTAGTCTATTGCTGACAGCTCCCAAAGCTCTGGTATTTGGTTTATTTGGTCCATCCATTTTTGATGCTGGTTCTATTTGGAGTTGGGTTCCGAGATTGGAAAATTTAGTGCTATTTATTCTTGCTCTTTTCAGCTTTGGTTTACTCTTTAGGAAAAAGCTTTGGGATCCGGATATTCTTGTTATCGCAGCATTGATGTTCATCGTAATACTTGCTATTCTCCTACCACTTGCCGCACCTAATTTTGGAACACTCGTCCGGTATCGAGCTCCATTTACTCCGTTTCTTGTTACCCTGGTAACGATTCTCCCTTCCTGGATACTTCAGAGAAGAAAGGAATAATCTAAAAGCCCTTAAAACCTAATCGGTATCTTCCTAGATTTGCCGACCAATTTCTAGACTATGGACAAACCAATAATCATATTTGGAGCGAAAGGCATTGCATCAGCGGCTCTTGAGATATTTCAAAGTAACAACATCACCGTTTATGGCTTTCTGGATGACGATACGTCCACGCATGGAACCGAGATCAATGATATCCCCGTGCTAGGAGATTCCGAAGATCATGGCTACCTCAAGCTCATAGGTCAAAAATGTGAAGCATTCGTAGCAACCGATGAAAATAAACTCCGAAAGGAGGTGGTGAAATATATCATGGATAAGAGAAAAGTGATGCCAACGAACGCTATTCATGGACACGCCACGATTTCCTCTTCAGCATCAATCGGACATGGAAATTTCATAAACGCAGGTGCCATCCTGAGTGCTGATGTAGAAGTTGGTCATCATTCCATTATTCATTCCGGGGCAATACTTGAATCTGGTGTAAAGGTGGCAGACTTTGTGCAAGTAGGTGCAGGCACTATCATCAACTCAGGAGTGACCGTAGAAGAGGGTGCTTTCATCGGATCAGGTGCGAATATCGTTGGAGGGGTCACGATAGGAAAGGGAGCTAGAATTGGTGCTGGATCAGTGGTTATTCAAACAGTAAAGAAGAGTGAAACTGTTTTTGGGAATCCGGCAGTTGCTGTGAAGAAGTAGAAAGTTAGCTTAAATAATGAAAAAAGTCAATCCTCATAATTTCATACTAGCCATAAACGGTAAACAAGCTGTTGATCAAGGTGGTGAAACTATTGTCTTTGTAGTTGGCACACATATTATTGTTGAAGAGGTCTTTGTAACTGGGTAGCTTGTATTGAATGAGGTTCCCTCAAGACCAATAATTATTAGAAGCGGTATTTTGAGGATATTGTATTCCTCGATAGCGAATATGAAAATACGGCAAGGAAATAACTTCCGCGCCAGTTGGTGGATTAAAAGTTGAAAACTGGTCTAAGCACGTGCAATAACAATTAAGCTACAATGATGCGAAGTAAGGCTTTGGTTCTTTAGTTTGGCACGGAAATAACTTCCGCGCCAGTTGGTGAAACTAACACCAACAAGGGGTTAGCAACGTTCTGAAAGACATTATAGTTTATACACCATATTGATCCGTTATTCGTTCCAGTTGGAAGTTGTAAGTTCTGAAATCGGTTGATAGTGTTTTTGGTTGTTCGTTACAAGTGTTAGGTTGTTCACCAACGCAATCCCAGAGATCAACAAGTCTGGCGTTCCAATAGTTATCCCTTTTTCTCTGAGTTCGGCATAAATGTTCGCAGAAGTTCTAAGGGAAGAAGTTGAAAGCTTCAATATATCACAGGTTGAGATAAATTTCTCGAATTGCTCAATTTGTTTCGAGGCTTTTTTGAAAGTTAGTCCAGACAGAACCTCAAAGTAGGTGATCTCTGAAATTGTGGTTTGGGGATACTCGTTGAGATAAAGTTCAAAATTCTTGGTGACTTGTTTGTTGCCTTTCAGAAAGTATGAGAGGATGTCTGTGTCAATAAGTGATCGATTCAAAATTGAGGAATTCGATCGTTGTTATCTTCTCTCAATTTGTGAAGTTCAGTAGTTAGTTCATTCAACTCCAGTCCTTCAAAAATTCCACTAAAAGACAATGCTGATTTCTCAGTTGAAAACCGCGATTCCAAATCGTTCAGATAGGAGTCAAGGTTCGGGAGTTTGTCTTCCGATAGTTTCTTGATCTTATTGAGGATCGAATTTCTGAGTTTCTCCTTAGTTGCCATGTTGTAAAGTTAAAGATTTTCGTCTTGAAGACCAATTGATTCGATTGCTTGTTGAACGAATCCTCCTTCGTCGGAAGCCAAAGTTTCAGTATGATCAATTGAGTTTCTAGTTTCGTTGAGAATCATTTTCAATTTAAACAATACTTAGTGATGAAAAAAAAGTAACACCATCATCGATCGGGCATGCAT
>JAAEPI010001120.1 GCA_024232835.1 Cytophagales bacterium | reverse complement strand
TTGTCTATGGATCAACTTCAGACGAAAATGTTTGAGAAAGAGGAACAATATCAAAACAAATTATAGGAAAGTTACCGTGTACAACAAGAAGGTTTAACAAATGGCTGAGTGGACAAATTGCTTGACACTCTACCACTTGGTTCTTCCGCAACTGTCCCGGAGATAGAATGCATCCACAAGGTGGTGAAAGATTTTAACGATGTTTTTGCTGTCCACGAGCATGAGTTGGGAGATTGCAACATGGTTGAAGTCGAGATTGATATGGGAGACGCCCGTCCAATCGCACAACCGCTGAGGAGAACCCCAATTATGCTCCGAGAGAAGATTGACGACGAGATTAACTCTATGTTAGAAATGGGGATTATCCAAGACAGTTTGAGCGATTGGGCTAGTCCCATTGTGGCCGTGTCTAAAACAGACGGGTCCATTCATATTTGTGTCGATTTCCGCAGAGTGAATGAAGTAACAAGATCATTTGAATATCCCCTCCCCAGAACTGATGAAATTTTAGAGAAAATTGGATTAAGTATGGGCCAAACAACCAAGTATCCCCTGCGTCCCTGTATTAGTACTTTTGATTTAAAAATGGGATATCATCAGTTACAAATCTGTCCAGAGGATAGACACAAAATGGCGTTCCGCACCCATAGAGGGCTATATGAATATACTAGACTCCCAATGGGTCTTAAAACAGCCGGTAGCTTTTT
>JAAEPI010001119.1 GCA_024232835.1 Cytophagales bacterium | reverse complement strand
TTGGACTCCATCCTTTGTGTTTCTACACTCTTCGATGCATTGATTTCCATAATTTTTTAAAGACGCCTGCTCTCGTACTTTACCTTCTTGTATCTCTGAACAATAAATCTGACTCACAGTTTCATCTTCACACCATTTCTCCATAAAACGTATCATCTCTTCCTGACTACGGGCAATACATGAAAATCGATGATTCATATGCATTCGGCCGACAAATAGTGTATAACTCAAATCATTCATTGAAATTTTTGGTCTATTCCTGCAGAAGGATAGAAAATTCCTGACATGCTGCTTTAGCTGCTCCGATGTCCTGGCCGAAAGCACAACCAAATAACCGGGTAATTCAATCATCTTTTCAGGAACAAGCGGTGCTTCTTCGATTACCAGATGGGCGTTAGTTCCGCTAAATCCAAATGAACTAACAGCGGCTCTTCGCAATTGACTCTTCTCCATTTCCCACTCTTTTAATTGTGTATTGACATAAAAAGGGCTCGAATCAAAATCAATAGCAGGATTGCCTTCCCGGAAATGTAAAGAAGGGGGTATTTGTCGATGGCGAAGTGAGAGTAAGAGTTTTAACACTCCTGCCACTCCAGCAGCTGTAGCAGTATGTCCAATGTTCGTTTTAACCGATCCGATAGCACAAAACTGACTTTTTTCAGTATCCTTGCGGAATGAACGGGTGAGGGCATCATATTCAATAGGATCTCCTAATTCCGTTCCAGTTCCATGCGCTTCAACCACCTGTATACTTTCAGGATGAATTTTAAATTTATCATACACCGACCGTTCTAATCGCTCCTGCGATTTCGCACTCGGTGCTGTGATCCCATTACTGCTGCCATCCTGGTTGATTCCACTACCAACTATCACTCCATGTATGGAGTCTCCATCTTTCAATGCGTCTTGTAGACGCTTTAAGACTATCACACCCACCCCTTCTCCCGGAACAAAGCCATCTGCTCGAGCATCAAATGCATGGCACCTCCCATGTGGAGAAAGCATGCCCGCACGATTGGAGAATTTGAAAAATACTGGAGTAGTTTGTAAGAATACTCCCCCAGCTAATGCCATTTCCATCTCTTTCGACCACAATCCCTGGCAGGCAAGATGAATTGATACCAGAGAGCTGGAACAGGCAGTATCTATTGCAACCGCTGGACCCTGGAGATTGAGATAATATGCAATCCGAGCCGGAATTACCGAACCCGCATTACCCCAATAAGCTTGTGCAGGCGGTTCTTCCGGGAAGAGCTTAGAATAATCAGAAGTGCCACAACCCACATATACCCCACACCGTTTTCCTTCCATACTCTTTCCTGCATACCCCGCATCTTCCAGTGCTCTCCAGGATTCTTCTAAGAATAGTCGTTGTTGAGGATCCATATACATAGCTTCTCCTGGAGAAATCTTAAAAAACATGGGATCAAAGAGATCGATGGAATCAATAAAACTTCCTTGACTGCAGTATTCTTGATCCAAAGATCCAGAGAAAACACAATCAGAACTCTTCCAACGAGTCACCTCTTTCACCATATCTTTTCCAACTTTAAGATTTTCCCAAAATTCCTCTAGGGATTCTGATTGGGCAAATCGTCCACTCATGCCTATAACGGCTATTGGATCCTGCTCTGCGTTGAAGGAATTGCCTCCCTTAGAAGACTCTATTTCTCTCATAAAACGACGTCTTGAAGCTACTTTCAAGCACGAAGGTTCTTCTGTGTCTAAGCTGCTATTTTTCTGCACAATCCCTTTGGATGAACTCAACTGTTCTGTAATCTTCTCTTCCCAAGTTGATAAAATGTATTTTGTGAGTTCATTTACTGAATTATGATCGAATAGACTTGTTGTCTCAAGCTCAATTTGTAGTGCTGTATTGATCACTTGAATGAGATTGACTCCCATAATGGAATCTAACCCATAATCGGCAAAAGATTCATCGTGATCAATCACACTGAGTTCTACTTTTAAGGATTCTGAAAGTTTTGCCGAAATGGTTTGACTCGTATAGTCCTTTCTCATCTGATCGGTAACATTTCCTGGGGACAACGAATCTTTACATAATTGACTATCACTTTTTGTGAGATACACCCCTTTAGATACAGTAGATCGAATAGAAGTTGTTGACTTTCTATATTTTTTTGACACTTTACCAGCCATTGTTTTTATATCTTTAACCACACATTGCCGCACAACTCCATCACTGCCAGCCGCAATAATCTGCTGTCCAACCTTATGGGCTTTTTGAACCGGGAAAAAGATCGACTCGAAACCCTCATCTTTTAAAACATCACGCCACGTCTCAGGACGTAGCCCCGGACTCCCTTCCAATCGAAGTGCAGCGTCTTCATACAACCACCACCCCTCTAAGAGCCCAAAAGTTAAATGGGTAAAGAGTGACCATTCGCTCATTTCATTAAGCAGTAGTATTCCGCCATTCTTCAGGGTCGCTTTCACATTTCGTAGGGTCTCTCTAATATTTGGAGTTGCGTGTAAAACATTGGCAGCTATTACAAAGTCGTAATGACCACCAACCATGGATTGCCCTGCCAAGGGCTTAGATACATCAAAGATGGATGTTGAAAGCGCCGGAAACCCGGGTTTAAAGTTTTCTTCTGCATGTATCAAAAAAGCCTTTGAGAGATCGGTGTAGCAGTACTCTTCAATAGATGCTAAAAACTCTTCTAACAGAGAGAGAAGTTTCACCGTAGTACCCCCTGTGCCTGCTCCGACCTCAAGTATGCGTATTTTGCTCCCCTTGTCACTCTTTAGTCTTTGTCGAATAACCTCTACCAAAGTATTGGCCAACACCTCATTAAAATAGTCAGAAAGCGGATTTCCCCTGTAAATGCCCTCCACTAACTTCATGGATGAGTTGGGAAACATCACTTCAGTAGCAAGTGTATTTCCACTCAAGATATCCGGTAATGCCTTCAGACAGGTTTCCAGTAATACCACCTGAGCATGATTATTTGGATCCTTCTGCCATTCGCACTTTCCCTCTTCCCACTCTTCCCAGAGTAGTGACAGATCTTTGACTTCACGAGTAGTGGTACATTTCCTACTGAGAAATTTTTGTTTCTGTAGATAGGTGATGCTGGTACGTAACCATCGTTCATA
>JAAEPI010001118.1 GCA_024232835.1 Cytophagales bacterium | reverse complement strand
TTCTGTAGACTGAGGTTCTAATGGAGTTCTCCTGCTTTTCAATGGTAATATCCAAAAATGGGAGGCGGCCGTTTTCTTCTAGCTCTTTGGTAAATTTTATAGATGGGTGTAGGCGATTCAAATCGTCATGGAAATTCTCTAGGCTGTCCATTCCATGGGGCCAAATTATGAAAGTATCATCTACATAACGGCGGTAGAATTTGGGCTTCAGGGGGGCATTGTTAAGATAGTGTTGCTCCAGATTTCCCATGAATAAATCCGCGACAATTGGGGAAGGTGACTTTCCCATTGCACATCCCTTTTGTTGTTGGTAGAATTTTTCATTAAATCGGACAAAGGTATTGTTGAGGCAGAATTGGAGCAGGGTGTTGACCGCCTCTGGGCTCAGGTTGGTTCCTAAGTCAGACAGGTTGCAGAATTTCAAGGCCCTAAGTATAACAGTACAGGCTTCGTCGACAGGCACGCGAGTAAAGAGAGAAACGACATCAAATGAGACCAGTATGTCAGTACGATGAACGTCCACTGTACGTAATTCTTCCAGAAACTGCGAGCTATTTCTAAGAGAGTAAGGCGAACGAGGCAACTGACTTATGACGTTGGTTAAATGAGAGCAAAGACGTGCATCAATGGTATCAAAGGAAGGTGTAATAGGGCGGAATTTGAGTTGTTGTACTGCCGCTGCTCTTTCTGGCTCTT
>JAAEPI010001117.1 GCA_024232835.1 Cytophagales bacterium | reverse complement strand
ATATTTTGAACTATCTGAAGAAACACCTTTATGGGAAGACGTTCATAAAGATTATTTCTCGAAATCTGAACGTATACAAAATCAAAATTATAAAGTAGATTTGGAGGTTCAGAGATTGAAACGATCTCTATGAATCACACAGAATATTTTATCAGGGTATGAGCTTATTCATAGTCGGCTTTAATGAATCCGCTGATAGGTTTTACCCGCAAGCACATTTTTTACCTGCGTTTCGTTTAGTGCATTTATCTCTTTTGTAATCCCTGAAACAGACCACCCCTTTTCTGCCAATGCTCGAATTTGTCTGACTTGAAGGGGTGACAGTGTTTTAGGTCTCGCCTTAATCACACGTAGATAGAAATCATCGTCTTCCCACAGCTCAGATATAAACGGATTCGGGATGCCTTTCCTTGGATTTTGCCTGACATATTTATCAATCGCTCTTTCCCTTTCTTCTAAAGTAATGCCAACGCGATCTGTGACTCGATGTTCATGTAAAAATTTTGCCCCTTTGAAACCACCGGGAATCATATTCAAACCATTAGGACCATAGGCGACTTTGTCAACATTGCGCTCCTCCCAATTCATCGCATCTTCATAGGTCATATTTATATCCATCAATGCGGAAACGAAAAGTACATCTTTTATGCCTAAACTGTCTCGCCATGCTTGATAGAATCTCCTTCTGCTTCCACGGCGTATTTCTCCCAGATGTTCACTCAGACGATGCAACCAGTTTCGACCTGTTATGCCAACATAATAGTAGTCATCTTTGTCAGTCCCTTGACGTGCCTGTAGCTGATCAAACGTACCTACTCGTAGCATATTGTGCGCGATTGTATGTACGTAACATTGATACCCACTGTTTGCATCCCCCCAGCCTTTTAACAGGAATTGCAAAGGGACAATAGCCTTCCATGTTGTTCCATTTTCATATTCCATAATAATGTGCAATTTGGCTGGACCTTTTTGCGGGCGCTCAATAGCTTGTGTATTTATTGTTCGACTACCAATATTTAAACCTTGAGCAATTTCGATAGGAGAATCGCAGTAACGCTCTGAGCCGCATGATTTATTTAGTGTCTTTATGTTGTGCTCAATTAATTTGTCTATCAATCCACGATACTTTTCATGTTTATCATTAATTTGACGCAAACATTCTTCCAACCGCTGCCCCATTGGCATTCCATGACCTTTTGGTAAAAGCGCATGGCAATTCCTAGTATCTAAAAACCTTGATTTCATATCCCATTCACGCCGAAACTGTGATGATTATTGAATTGCACTGATAATTGCTTCACGATTACACGGAGTAGACCACGATTTCCATTCTCGCCCTAGTTTAAGCATCGTGCCGTTGTGGAAAGGCGCGCTTTGTGCCGTCTCCGAAAAGGCCAGTAATAGAATGGCTATGTATTTGTTCATAATTCACCACTGCCGGTCATGTGGCAAACAACCATAAACACACCCACCTTGTTGCAAAGATTGTGATTCCTATGTTCGCGATAGGAAATATTTAAATAATTGCGACACCTGCTAATCCAATTTGAAAGACGACCAAAACTCTTTGCCTTCAGTTGTTTCTGATGCAGCAATTGCCGCCTTAATGACACCACTTTGCTTCTTGTCAATATCCAGTAAAAACTGTTGAGATGCCTCTACAAAAACTTCCTTCAAGCGTGATCCCATTGCGCCCTTCGGACCAGACAGTAACCCCGACTGAGACCATAATCTAGAATAGAAGACCTGCCTGACTTTGTTGCCATGGGAGCTATGCTCGCGAGAATCAGTCCCCTCTACTTCCACTTCATAAGAAATAACACATCCACCAATGTCGCCAATTTGGTAACCAGTAGCATTCAGATAAAGCCGCCAATCACCAAAGGGTGCCTCAAAGACTTTAAACCCGCTTCTCTTCAGCTCTATAGTGCTACCGCATTTTTTGTGGAGGTGACACTCGTCCAACACCCGTCCTCTACATTATCGAGAACGACAATCGAAAAAGTGCTATATGTGCCTAGAAGTAACCATCTAGCATCTATATCGAAAATTACTGTGGTCTCGCTGGCTAAAACGCCTGAACAAGAAAAAGCAAGTAGCGCAACAGAAAATATTTTAGTCACTATGTGGGGTCTCAATCTGTTCATAAATTTCGTCCCGCCAAATCCCAACATCCTCAGGTGCCTCGATTCCCAGTTTCACCTGGCTATGATTGCCGCTAAGAACTGTAATTTTTATATCGCCATCGATGATGACGGATTCATTTTGCTTCCTGGTGAGTATGAGCATCCCGCCCTCCTTGTTCCGTGATTTGGCAAATATATCATAAAACCGAAGCCCGGCTATCAGAGGATGGGTATGGAGCTTGTAAGACTGGCCCTACATGAGGTTCTGACTGGTGGTCGACCGCAACGAAAACTTATAATGCCTACTATTATAGGTCTGGTGTCTTGTATACAGGGTTGTCCATTGGGAAAGGGTGCCAGTCGCAGTATAATATTTATTATCGCCCCGAGCTCTTTGCACATTGGCAGTTTGGGGTGGGCTTTACGGTTGGGGGTATAGGAAGCATCATCTATCCATATTTTACTCTCTGCCTAATAGCTCCAATAGTTGCAACAATAGGCATTAATTTGGACATTTTTGGTTTCCCAAGAGAAAATATAGCAAACATTCCTAATCCGGCCCAACCTACTGGGCCAATTATTATGCTCAATAGTGATGTGGCTGCCGTATATGCACCAAACCCAAGTGTCCCCATTGAAAGTACACTCATCATAGATGTCAAAAAAGTATATGTAGCAAAACCACCTAAATTGGCTAGAATCATGATCCCAGCAGCGCCAGTAAGTTTCCCTGCATGGCTTGCATCAAACTGCTTGCTGACTTCATTAATAGTATTGTCAAATGCATTAATTCTTTCTACTACTTCTACTAGCCCTTTCTCTATATCTTGTATTTCTACATCCAATTTTCGCTTTTTATTTCTCGCGCTTTCTAATCGTACTTCACGGGCTTCTATTAGTTTTTTAAGCTCTGCTTTTTTTTCCTCTGAAGTAAAAAGATTCGCGAAGAATCCTTGATTATATAGCTTCTTTTTAAGCTCACTATTTGCTTCGGTTCCTTT
>JAAEPI010001116.1 GCA_024232835.1 Cytophagales bacterium | reverse complement strand
GGCTGTGACCTTGGGCCAATCAGGCGGCCTAGACCCATAATTCCTCCGAGGGTGTCTTCAGATGTATCTTCAGATGATTTGGCGTGGGCTTTTTTTTCTATGTAGTTCAATAACATACATAAACGATTCCATAGTCAGCGATGCTATTCCAAATCCGGCGATATAATAAAAATGCAGCGATTCTAATGAGCGCTAGTTCTCCCGTGGTACATACAAGTGTACATACATGATAGACTCGCATGAACTGGTGGTATCCGCCTTTACCGAAGTGTTCAACAAAGCAATACGACTGGTGGGTAACAATGGCCACTTTTACATGCCCTCCTGGCCTCAATCTGGCCCCCAGATTGGTATATGTTGGTAGAAATGAATAGAATATTCGATGTTAGTGGGCAGTGTAGGCTGCCATCTTTCTAGAAACAGCAGACTCCTGGTTTCAAACGAATTTTACTAACAAGAGCACAGAAGCGCGCAATGGCCACTTCAAAAGGTGTCCCTGACACCCTGCTGAATCTGTTCGGGCATGAAACCAACTGCTTGCCATGTTAATTCCAACGGTCCAGCAATGGGATGCGCTTCTTCTTTTGCAACTCCCTTCAGATGTTATCTGATACAGTTCATTGAATGGCGAGATGGTAATAGGTGAAATTTGTTGATAATAAGCATCCATTCAGCTCAAGAATCCTGTCTTCTCATCTGGTGATTGAAAAATCGAATAATATAATTCGTATTCGTTCTCGCGTATAGTGCTATGTACAGCGTGGG
>JAAEPI010001115.1 GCA_024232835.1 Cytophagales bacterium | reverse complement strand
TGCTTGTATTTCCAGTTCTTTGGCAGGGTAATCGGCTACATGGTAGGGGTACAACTTTAACGACTTGTGCTAGTTGACGAAGCCTTTAATTTGGAGCAGTGGCTCATTGATTATGAAATTAATGTAATTGGCAATATTGAAGGCGGTTATTTTGGCGATCAACTTTGTAATAAGGCCTTTAATTGATCGACAGTAAGTCCAATTTGCATTCATTGTTTCTGTCAAGCACCCAATTGTAGTTTCCACCAATCTCCGAGTTTTAGTCAGGAGGACGTTCAAGCCACTTTTCGGCATCTTTTTATCATAATTTTTTTGGATAGCCATCAATTTGATGCCATAATTTTCTTTGATGAATTGAGCATATTCTTTGCCGATATAGCCTTTGTCACCGACAATAACAATGGTCATTGAATGGAATCCCAACTCAATCATTTCATTGAGTAGTTGTTTAAGGCCTTCGGTATCATGGGGATTGGCTGGTGTTAATACAAATGCTATGGGAATACCTCTTAACTCGGTTATCAAATTCACTTTAAACCCGTAGTAATATTCTTTCAGCGTTGGACAAAAACCAACAGAACCTGCATATTCAAAGGGTTTGGAGGACCTGGCGAGTCGGGGTAATTTAGCTAATCGAAATGGGAAGCTGTCAACTAACCGGTAAGAATCAACATTGGCATCCAACCGATAAAGAAGATTTTGTCGAATCATTTCCATCACCTGACTCAACCTTTTTAACCGTCGACCATAGCGGGTTCGACTGCACAAATGAGGGAATAGATGCCCATAGTTTTTATTAACAAAACGCCACCAGGCCCTCTCTGAATTTTCACCCTTGAGTTCTCCAACAAGAGCAATTGTGATGACTTCAACATCTGTAAAAATTGGATTGCTGTTGTTGCTGGTTCGTAAATTGCTTTGGGGACCGACTAATAGCTGATAAAGGTTATCAACCACACAAAATACGATGATAAAAAAAGTTTCCAAGCCTAGTTCATCCTTATTTTGCTTATTAAAATATGATGAAATAATCAATGATAGCATGATGAATCTCCTTTACTTATTAAAGTTACCGCCGCTTCATAAGAAGTTGCTTCAAGTAAAGTGAGCTAACACCATGTGCCATAAGATGGTCCAACTAGCACAAGTCGTTACTTAGCGTCTGGCCGAAAACCCCTTCCGAATCTGGCTCAATTGCCTTGAAGGT
>JAAEPI010001114.1 GCA_024232835.1 Cytophagales bacterium | reverse complement strand
GACGACTCGGCTGCACTAGATGAACTTCCGTGTAATCAATTACCTGAAGTCCTCTGTTCGGTAAGGTGAAGCTAAAAATAATTCAACTAAATTTCTTGACTTTTAACACAGTACCTAGTCCGAGACAAACCATAATGCTAGTCCGAACTTGTAGCTCGGACTTAAAAGAATAGAAAAAGAAGATTAACTAAACACCAAATCTTGAAACCCTTTCTAACCATATCCCTGCTACATCTGACAATTATCGGGATGCCTTTTTGGGTATTACGACATAAACTTTTCATGCTTGTCAGGGTTACGCTTATGATTCGTTGTGAGAGTCCTAATCTTCATAGTGTTGGTATTTGTCTGTTTAGTAGGCCTCTTACAGTTCATGGTACCTTTGCTCTTTGCTGATTAATACCACACTATTGGCTATTTGCGTATCGTGAGAAAAACACTAAAGATGATCGGAATCGCTATTGTTGGAATAATTGTTCTGTTGATACTTGTCATAGCTCTTTTTATCAACCTTAGCCCCCAGTTTGGGAAAGGGGCAACCAAAGAGCAAAAGATTGAATATGCCAAATCAGGTCATTATGAAAAAGGAAAGTTCCTTAACCGTGTGCCTGCAATTATGGATGTCAATTATTGGAGTATGATCAAAGAATTTGCAAAGGGTGGGTCCAATAGACAACCGAATGAAGATATTGTAGTAGAAAAAATCGATTCGCTTGCAATTGAGAATCATGATCCTTCCATAACGCAATTAACATGGTTCGGTCACTCCGCTTTTCTATTAGAAATTGATGGCAAGAAAATCCTCATTGATCCTATGCTGGGAGAGACACCCGCTCCTCATCCCATGCTTGGGTCAAAGCGTTATTCGAAGGAGCTACCCATTGCAATTGAAAAGCTGCCCTTTATTGATGCTATTATATTTTCACATGACCACTATGATCATCTTGATTATGGTTCAATTCAAAAACTAAAAGAAAAAGTGAGCCAATTCTTCACGCCATTAGGCGTGGGGAATCATTTGGTGGAATGGGGAGTCCCAAGAGAAAAAATACACGAACTGAACTGGTGGGAGACCATTAATCTAGATATCATTGAATTGGTCTGCACCCCTGCGAGGCATTTTTCCGGCAGAGGACTATTTGACCGTGAAACAACTCTCTGGGCTTCTTGGGTGATTAAGGGAAAAAAGGACAACATCTTCTTTAGTGGCGATAGTGGCTATGACATACATTTCTCAGAAATAGGTGAAAATATGGCCCCTTCGATATTTCATTAATGGAGTGTGGGCAATATAATGAGGACTGGCACGCCATTCATATGATGCCTGAGGAAACCGTTCAAGCCTCCATTGATCTTAAAAGTAAGTTGGTATTTCCCATCCACTGGGGAGCCTTCACGCTGGCATTTCATGACTGGACAGATCCTGCAGAGCGAGTAACGAAAAAAGCAGCTGAAATGAATCTACCTTTGACCACCCCTAAAATAGGTGAACCCATAATTATTGGAGATACCACGAGCTATCCAACAGATCGCTGGTGGGAAAAATACATGAGCCAATGAAAAACGTGATTTTCCTAATAGCCATCGTTCTTTTAATCACCACAGCTTCCGCTCAGAAATTGATTGGCGTCCCTGATAATACCAAAACCAAACTGAAAGGGAATTCAAAAAAACTAGCCAGAAAGGGATACAAATACTACGGAATAGAAAGTGGATCGGTAATGTACACTGGCGAAGACTCGACCTTTTTCTCCCAACTGTATTTTGATAGATATGGCTTGCGAGAAGTCAAGTTCGAGCGAGGAATATCTGATTTCAAAGGGATGAAAACAGATTATAATTTGCTCTACTTGAGAGATGGAGAATTAAATATCATCATCGATCTGGAAGACACCACGGGTAGGTTATTTCCCTATTGGGATGCAGAAATTACTACACCAGAACAACGAATTGCTCTCGAAATGGAAGGTTCGAGAACAACGAAGTTGGACACACAAATTCATCTGGAGCGGGAATGTGAAGTTTGGGAATTTTACCGGATAAGAAAAAGCTATCAAACCTGGCTTTGGGAGGGGATCATTCTAAAAAACAATGTGCTTCGCAAGTATCAAGCAGATAGTATAGAAATTGGAGTTGAGCTGGACACTGATCCATTCGAAATTCTTAAGAAAGTGAAAGTGATTTGGAATTCAGTTGGTGATACTTATTGAACCACCACTAGTTACTTAATTGACTAATCTGACACCCTGTTAGACCTCCCCTTGTATGAAGTGTAAACGGCACGATTATTGAAAATAAAATTTGCATTATGCGCTATTTCCTTGCTCTACTTACGTTAGCCCCATTTTTACTTATTTCTCAGAATTATAAGTCTATTGTAAATTCCAATAACTCATTTGGATTTGATGCTTACTATGAATTATCAAACGATCCAGACTATTTGATTTCTCCTTTCAGTGTTTCATCTGCACTTTCAATGACCTATGTTGGTGCAATTGGATCAACCAAGAAACAAATGAAGGAAGTCTTTCATTTTCCAACTGATTCAATCTTGAATTCAGGGTATTCAGAGCTTACCAGAATATTGCGTCAACCATTTGTTAACACGGACTTATCGATAGCTAATAAATTATGGGTTGATAAGAATAGAGTATCCCTAAGTCCAGAATTTGTCGACACAAATAAGAAGTATTATTCCGGGGCTATTAAAGAAACAGATTTTGGAAATGCTTTTGAATCCACTTTTGACATCAACACTTGGGTGGCGAATAAAACGAATAGCCGAATACAAAATATTATATCTCCGGATGTCATTACTCCAGATGTTATCCTTATAGTCACTAATGCTGTATATTTTAAATCGAATTGGAAAACTCAATTCGACCCTAGATACACTCATCCTGGAACTTTTACTAATCACCTAAATCAGAATATTAATGTTTCATATATGATCAGTAGTGGTTATTTCTCGAGTTTTCAAAATGAGCTTGTAAGTATCTTGGAACTCCCCTATGTTGGTGATGATTTTTCCTTTTTAATTCTTCTTCCTAAGTTAGGAATGAAACAATTGGAATTCAATTTATCTTCTGAGATTCTTGATTCGTGGCTTTCAGAAATACATCGTGAGAAATTCACATTAATCCAGATACCAAAATTTAAAAGTTCCTTTAAAACTGATCTTCGCCAGATGTTGAGGAATCTCGGAATGCCAAATGCTTTTGATGCCCAAGCAGAATTTGGTGGCATAGGAAGTTCAGGGGGTAGGATAATAATCAGCAAAGTGCTACATAAAACTTTCATTGAAGTGAATGAAGAAGGAACTGAAGCTGCAGCTGCCACTGCTGTTGTGGCTGTAGCGCGAAGTATGCCAACACCGAAAGAATTCGTTGTAGATCGACCTTTTATGTATGCGATCAAGCACAATAAAACTAACACTATACTTTTTTTAGGTAAATCCTCAAATCCAACCTATTAGCAGTGTATTTAGTTGCTTTTGACCAATGGCCGATTGAGGCATCTCTTTTTTAGTTGCCTCATCCAATCTATCTTGAAGTATGTTTCGACAAAGGCTGCTGAATAATATAATTGCTTCATTCCTGATAGCCAATCTTCTGATTCTGATAGGTAAGGGTGATTGGCTCGGATCATTTTTGCAACCTCTGCACTATTTAGACATGCTTATGACCTTCATTAGTGTGTTTATAGTTTTTGAGTACATCGATCGTATATCAACCTACCTGAATGGTAAAGTATCTTGGTTGAGTCATCTTTTGAAAAGAGCCTTGATGCAAATAATGCTTGGTGTAGCAGTGCCGGCACTAATGGCTACCTTACTGACCTACATCATGTGGGAATTTGTTTGGCACAAGGGGTTGATCGAAGACGATTATTTCACTTATGATTTTGTGTTTCAAGTACTACTTATGGTTGCCATCAACCTATATTTTGTTATTCTATTTCTGTTTCGAAACATGGCAGGGAAATCCAAATCCTCAGCTTCTACTATTCTTGGGAACAAAGGAAGTAGTAAGATTCCTGTGCCTCTGGAAAACACTGCATACATCTTGCTTCGAAATGGAATCGTGTATTTGACTACTTTTTCAAATGAGCAAATCATTCTTCCACAAAACATGGAATACTACGAAAAGATTCTTCCTAAAGAATACTTCTTCCGGGCTAATCGTCAGTTCATTGTTCACCGCCATTCATGCAAATCTTTCAATTCCGCTATGAATGGGAAGGTGGAAATATTGGTTGCTCCAGTATCCACCACAGTAGTGGTCAGCCAAAAGCGAGCCGCTGGATTCCGTTCGTGGATTCAGAATTGATTAAGAGTTCTCCGCTATATACTTCGCACAGTTTTTCATCTACTTCAATAGTTTTTCGCAGCTGAGAGCAAACCTTGAGGGTTTAAATACGACTTTATACCAACGATAAATGTTGGACTATAAAAAATTAAATCATGAAAAATCTATTTACAATCTCAATACTTATAATAATACTTCTTACCTCGTGCAGTGAAGATCGACTTTGCCTTAGTGGAGATGGAAACGTTCTTGAACAAGAATTGGAACTCAGTGCCTTTGATCGAGTATCTCTTGTGGGGCCGGTTAGTTTATCTATCACGCAGGGGAGCAATCAATCGGTAATTGTACGTGCTGAAAGTGAAATGATGGAAAATCTCGATTACAAAGTTAGCAGCGGAACCCTGCGAATTGGATTTGAGGAAAATGTGAATTGCTTCAAAACTGATCATGGGGTTTGGGTTAATGTCACCTTACCAACTATCGAAGCTGTCAGTGTATCTGGTAGTAGTGAGATTATTAGCAATGCAGATCTCGAACTAGATGAACTTACTATTCAATCATCAGGTATTGCCAACGTATCTCTTTCAGGTACAGTTGGAAAACAAGTTCTTGATGCAGAAGGAGTATTAAATGTGTCAAATTTTGATCTGCTTTCAGGAATAACTCGAATCTATATATCAGGTTCTGGTAACATGGATATATCCTGCTCCGATGAACTCGATATAGATGTAGACGGGTCTGCCACTGTAAGATATAAGGGAAATCCAGCCATTAGCCAAAATGTATCAGGTTCGCTGGATCTGATTGACATGAATTAATACGTGAGGAAAGTGGACTAAGGAGGATCGAACATTTAGGGCTCTCCTTAGTCCCCCATCTCAGTACGCGTCACGATACTCCTGCCAAGAGTCACTTCATCTGCATATTCGATTTCGCTACCCACAGAGATTCCTCGGGCGATGGTAGTGATTTTCACGCCTGTATCTTTAAGGACCTTGGAAATATAATAGGCGGTAGTATCCCCTTCCATGGTGGCGCTTAAGGCAAGCACAATTTCTTTTATTTCTTCTTTCCTGTTCTTCACACGGCTGACTAAAGAGTCTATTTTCACGTGATCCGGGCCTATTCCATCCATTGGAGAAATTCGTCCACCCAACACATGAAAGAGGCCGTTGTATTCTCCAGTATTTGTGATGGCCAGAACGTCGGGGCTATCTTCCACTACGCAGATGACTGAAGGGTCTCGATAACTGCTGTTGCAATGGATACATTGATCCTCGTCAGCAATCATGTGGCACGTTCGGCAATATTTGATATTTGCGCGTAGTTCATTGAGTGCAGTAGAGAGTTGGGAAGTCGATTCTTCGGGTTGCTTGAGCAAATGGAGAACCAATCTAAGGGCTGTTTTTTTTCCAATTCCCGGAAGGTGAGAAATTTCATCAACCGCTCGTTCAACCAACTTAGATGGGTATTCCATCAGACGATATTGGCTTGGATGCCTGCATCGGTGATGCCTGTCCGCATCGGCTTCAATTCATCATAAGTTCCTTTTTTCACTGCACATTTTCCTTTGAAATGAATGAGATGTGTGCATTGTTCCGCCTGATGTGCTTCATGCTTGCACACCTTGATTAGCGTGTCGATTACATGATCGAAAGTATTGAAATCGTCATTGTATACTATCAAGTCTAGTTGGTCAACCAGATCAATGATTTCCTCAATACTTACTTCCTCTTCTACAGACTCATCGGTTGAGACAAATACATTCATTGTGCAAAACTAATAAAATACAAATTCCACAAGCCAGAAACCACAAGTCAGAAATCGTATAAATCTGCACTCGGAATAATCGAATCAATCAATTACCCTATTTTCACACCTCATAAATTCCTTACTCCATGAGTCCACTCCTTGTTGGAATAATCGTACTAGGATATTTTGCTCTACTCATAGGCATTTCATGGTACACTGGAAGGGATTCTTCTCCGGATGATTTCTATACCGCTCATCATCGATCTCCCTGGTATTTGGTTGCATTTGGCATGATCGGCGCATCTCTTTCGGGTGTTACATTTATCTCTGTGCCTGGTGAGGTAGCCAATTCCAATTTTCATTATTTCCAGGTCGTTTTGGGATACCTGGTGGGCTACCTTGTTATCGGGACCGTTCTGCTGCCATTGTACTATCGGCTGAATCTTGTGTCTATTTACACATATCTGGAGCAGCGTTTTGGATTTTGGTCGTACAAATCAGGCGCTTTTTTCTTTTTGATCAGTCGTGTAATTGGTGCCTCTTTCCGCCTTTTTTTGGTAGCTGGAGTACTTCAGATCACCTTCTTCGATATCTTCGGTCTACCTTTCTGGGTATCAGTACTCACTACTATTGTATTGATCTGGTTATATACTTTTCGTGGAGGGATTAGGACTATCGTTTTCACGGATACACTTCAGACAGCCTTTATGCTGATTGCGGTGGTCGTCAGTATTTGGTTCATCAAAGACCAGCTGAATTGGAGCTGGGGGGAGCTCACCAATAGCCTCACCAATGATTCACGAACAGCAATTTTCAACTGGGATTGGCAAAGCAAGAATAATTTCTTCAAACAGTTTTTTGCCGGGGCATTTATTGCCATTGTCATGACTGGGTTGGATCAAGACATGATGCAGAAAAATTTGACGTGTAAGAACATTGGCGATGCGCAGAAGAATATGTTCTGGTTTTCAGTTGTGCTCATATTTGCTAATCTCCTTTTCCTCAGCCTCGGGGTATTATTATATCAATATGCCGAAGCGGGATCTATCGTTCTTCCAGGTCGGACTGACAATTTGTTTCCATTCCTTGCAGTAGAGCATTTCTCAACTATCGGTGGGGTGGTCTTCCTTTTGGGAATTACTGCGGCGGCATATTCCAGCGCCGATTCTGCATTGACCGCTTTGACCACTTCCTTTTGTGTTGATTTTCTTGGGTTCAAATCTGAAGAGTACCAGGGAAAAAAGAAGTTGAGAATGACCGTTCATTTTGGTTTTTCAGTACTCTTATTTATTGTAATTCTAATTTTTCAAGGCATCAATGACCAAAGTGTAATTACGTCTATTTTCATAGCTGCTGGTTATACCTATGGGCCTTTGTTGGGTTTGTTTTCATTCGGCATACTTACCAAATCAAACTTGAAGGACAAATGGGTACCAATCGTTTGTGTGGTTGCACCGATAGTCTCCTATATCATCAACCGAAATTCAATTGAATGGTTGTGGGGCTACAAATTTGGTTTTGAGATTTTAATATTGAATGGAGTGCTGACCTTCATTGGGCTAGCCCTCTTAGTGAATCGAAAGGAAGAATAAAACCAGTGGTCAAAAAGAAACATCCTGTCGAAAAATCTCGGATGCATCCACGCAATCCTCACCTTGGCAGATACGATTTTGAAGTCCTTAAACAAGCACTTCCAGCATTAGCTGAATTTATTCGACCCAATAAATACGGAGATGATTCCATTGATTTTGCCAATCCTGGTGCAGTAAAAGCCTTGAATAGCGCATTGCTAAAATGCTACTATGACATCAACTATTGGGATGTCCCTCCTGGTTATCTGTCTCCTCCGATTCCAGGCAGAGCTGATTACATTCATCACATCGCTGACTTGCTCTGTACCAATCATTATGGCCGCATTCCGACGGGACCAACCACCAAGTGCCTTGATATTGGTGTGGGTGCCAGTTGTATATATCCAATCATTGGGAATAAAGCATACGGTTGGTCATTCATAGGTTCGGACATTGACCAGGTTTCGCTTGAATCTGCCAAAAAAATCACAGAAGAAAACATTACTCTAAAGGGTAAAGTCGAGTTCAGATGGCAGACTGACCCGAAAGACATTTTCTATGGTGTTATCCGAAAAGAAGAACGTATTGATGTCACCATTTGTAATCCACCGTTTCATTCGTCTGCTGAAGAGACGCAGGCCGGAACCATGCGAAAATTGAATAACCTCAACAAAGAGAGGATCACTAAGCCTGTCCTGAATTTTGGTGGACAAAATAGTGAATTGTGGTGTGAAGGTGGAGAAAAACGATTCGTGAAAGACATGATTCGTGAAAGCAAAAAATTCTCAGAAACATGCTTCTGGTACTCCACGCTGGTCTCCAAGCAATCCAATGTGAGATCCGTAGAGGGATACTTGAGAGGAGCCAAAGCAACGGAAGTTCGTGTGATTCCAATGGGGCAGGGAAATAAGACCAGTCGGATAATTGCCTGGACTTTTCTTAATAAAGGGCAGCAAAAAGCTTGGCGTGATCGAAAGGCACACATGTACAAAACCAAGCAAAGGAAATTGAAGAAAGAAATGTAGCAATGAAAGATATTCTCCTCATTACTCCTCCTTTCACGCAGCTAAATACACCCTATCCAGCAACTGCCTACTTGAAAGGATTCTTGAATACAAAGGAGATTAGCTCTTACCAAATGGATCTTGGCATAGAAGTGATCCTTGAGATCTTCTCTAAGGTAGGCTTACAGCAGGTATTTGATTTCGCATACGAAGTGCAAACGATCACCTCCGATAATGCCCAGCGCATCCATGAGCTAAGTGGCGAATACCTTAATACAATTGAAGAAGTCATTTCATTTCTTCAAGGCAAGAATCGAACAATTGCTCGTCAGATTAGTTCAGATTCTTTTCTCCCACGAGCTTCCAGATTCGATCAACTCGATGATATGGACTGGGCATTTGGGTCGATGGGTATTCAGGACAAGGCCAAGCATCTGGCCACTTTGTATTTGGAGGACTTATCTGATTTTATAGGTGAGTGCGTTGATGGAAACTTTGGTTTCAGCAGATATGCCGAACGATTAGGTAAGAGTGCAAATGACTTTGATGAATTGTATGATCACTTGCAATTAACACCAGCCTATATTGATAACATAACCTTGGATATTTTGGATGAGAAGCTAAAAAATATTCAGCCAAAACTTGTTTGCTTGTCAGTTCCATTTCCAGGGAATTTGTACAGTGCATTTCGATGCGTCCAGTTTGTTAAAAACAACTATCCCGAGATCAAAACGTGTATGGGAGGGGGTTTCCCAAACACCGAGCTTCGCTCGGTTTCAGATATTAGGGTGTTTGATTTTTTTGACTACATCACACTGGATGATGGTGAATTGCCAGTAGAGTTATTGATGGATTATATTCTTGATCCAACAAAAGATAAGGAGCTAAAGCGTACTTTTCTTAGAGAAAAGAGAAAGGTCGTTTACAATAATTACTCTTCGAAGGATGATTATAAGCAAGCCGATGTAGGCACGCCTGACTATTCTGACTTGCTACTGGATCAGTACATTTCTGTAATAGAAATTGCCAACCCGATGCACAGCCTTTGGAGTGATGGACGTTGGAACAAGCTCACGATGGCACACGGCTGCTATTGGGGAAAATGCACCTTTTGTGATATCTCGCTTGACTACATCAAACATTACGAGCCCATAGCGGCGAAGCTTCTGGTGGACAGAATGGAAGAAATCATAGTGCAAACAGGAGAGAAAGGATTTCATTTTGTGGACGAAGCGGCTCCTCCGGCACTTATGCGGGATGTCGCACTAGAAATCCTTCAAAGAAACCTTATAATAAGTTGGTGGACGAACATTCGTTTTGAGAAGAGTTTTACTCGGGATCTATGCGTACTTCTGAAAGCATCTGGTTGCATTGCTGTGTCTGGTGGGTTGGAAGTTGCTTCTGACCGATTGCTAGCATTGATCGACAAAGGTGTGACTGTAGAACAGGTAGCGCAAGTGACCAGTTACTTTACGGATGCGGACATTATGGTACATGCTTACCTGATATATGGATTCCCAACTCAGACTGTACAAGAGACCGTTGACAGCTTGGAGATGGTAAGACAAATGTTTGAATTGGGCATTTTGCAATCCGGCTTCTGGCATCAATTTGCACTCACGGCACATAGCCCAGTGGGTTTAAACCCTTCAGATTATGGAATTCTGCCCAACTATAAAGACATCTCCTTTGCTAACAATGACATTGACTTCAAAGACAGCACCGGCATAGATCATGATGCCTTCAGCTTTGGTTTGAAGAAGTCGCTTTATAATTTCATGCATGGTATTTGTTTTGATTTTGAGCTGCAGGAATGGTTTGGTTTTGAGATTCCGAAGACAGCCATAAAGCAGGATTTTATTGAAAATTGTTTATCAGATATTGATGGACAATCAACTCGACCATCTGCCAGAGTCCTTTGGTTGGGTGGTTCGCCTCAGATTACCAAGAACGGCCACAAGCTTAAACTCACTTTTCATGACAAATCGATGAGTTTTCAATTGTCAGTTGAAAAAGAGAAGGCGGAATGGCTTTTAGCTACACTTGACCAAATTGTCGTACATCAAAAGGCAATCACTTTTGCTCACTTAAAGGAAGATTTTGAGACCAAGTTTGAGGACTTTGAATTGTTTTGGTATTCAAAGGCGGTGAATATTTTGAGAGAGCGTGGGTTAGTGGTTTTGTAAATGATCTTGTTACCAGATTTCCTCGTGTGAATCTTTACTCCAATCCCTCCTCGCTAAGCAAATACACCAAAGCGGCCATTGATGCTGAACACAATTCGAGCTCACGCTTGTCAACTGCTTCAAACACATCTGCGAGTGTATGGTGATATATAAAGTATTTCTGGTTATCTGGCCGTAAGCTGATTAACAATGTCCCATGATCTTCCAAGGGACTGATATCTGCACCACCTCCTTCTTGATCAAAACTCCAAACACCAAATGGTGTGAAATAATCCTTCCAGCTTTGAAGTTTAGTGCGTTGCGCTTCATTGCCTTTGGAGGAGAATCCAAAAGGCCGAAAACTACCAGCATCTGATTCTATCGCAGCAATATGTTTTTCACCATTCTCCCTTGCTACACGGGCATATTCTTTTCCTCCTTTAAGCCCGTTTTCTTCATTCATCCACATCACTGCTCGTATGGTTCGCTTGGGTTTCATTCCTAGTGATTTGAAAGTCCGAAGTACATCAATGGACTGCATGCAACCACCGCCATCATCATGTGCTCCCTCGCCAACATCCCAAGAATCCAGATGGCCACCTATGGCAATAATTTCCTCAGGAATGTCACTCCCTCTAATTTCTCCAATCACATTGTACGACAGAACATCTGGTAGCATTTGAGCAGACGATTCCATGTAGATTTTTAATTTTTTCTGATCCTTGAGTATTGAGCTCAATTGGTCGGCATCATTGGTTGAAATGGCCATTGCTGGAATCTCAGGCATTTCTAGTTTGTACCTTAGGCTTCCTGTATGAGGTATATCATCTTGTCGATTGGTGATGGATCGGACTATGACGGCCTTTGCTCCAAATTTTGCTGCTTCGGAAGCACCAAATGCACGTTGCAACACAGCTCCACCATACGCGGCGAAATTATTGATTAAAGTCGGATCCATCGGACCATTATAAAACACAATCTTGCCATTCAGTTTGGATCCGAGTTCGTCCACTTCTTCGATACTGCTAACTTCAACAACCTCAGCAACTACTCCTTCGGCTCCTGTACCAATTGAGTTTCCCAGTGCCGTACATGTCAGCTCGAAGTTGCCGAGTTTTTCTGAATTTAAAACTCTTACTATTTCACGATCTCCTCTTACCCAGTGCGGCACAATCACAGGCTGTAAATAGACGGTATCAAACTCGTACGATTCCATCAGCTGCCTGGTATACTCTACTGCTGCTGCTGCTTCCGGAGATCCAGAAAGACGGCTGCCAATTTCCTTGCAAAGCACTCGAAGATTTTCATGTACGGGACTATTAGTCAGCGTTTCATCAAAAATTTTCTTAATGTTTTCTTCGTGCGGTTGTGCAAGCAATAAAAAGGGGAGGAGTAAGAAAAGTAAGGCTATTTGTCTCATGATTTTTTTGGAACCCCGAAAATAGGGAAAGTGATTGGATTTTAAGAAAATGGACTTAGAACAAAACTCATTTTATTCTAAGATAGATTTTTTATCTTGTGATTTGAAAAACCATCTTAACCGCCATGCGCATTTTCAAACGAATTTCAGGGCTCATTATATTAATCGCTGTGGTCAGCGCATGCGGAATAAAATCTGATGAAGGAGAAGCAGGCGGATATGAAGGGGATATTAATAAAGAGGAAAAACAAGCCATTAGTCTGGGAAATAATGTTTCTGTAAGGAAAACGCCATCCACCAAGGGCGATCTACTAACTGCCGTTTCTATTGGAGAATCCGTTGCATATTTGGATTCTGTAGTTGTGGATACAGTTTCCAAAGGGAAGTTTGAATATGCGCTAATTAGCTTGTCGGATGGCACTGAGGGTTGGGCTGTGAAAAGCTACTTGTTTGAGGATACTGAGCTATTATCAATCACTGAAGAAGCGACCATTTATAAGAGACCGGATTTGCTCACGGGTACTAAGAAGTCTTTCAAACCAATGGATTTACTAGTGATCTCTAAAGGAGGCAAAGGAGCTCTGGAGAATGATTGGCTTCCTGTGATTGGAAGAATTCAGGGAACCAAGTCATTTACATCAGGGTGGATTAAGTCTGGCAATGCAACCTCTGATCAGGATGATGTCCTTGTGGCACAGCTCGTTTACAAAGCCAACGAATTGAAGGATGATAAGAAGATGGAGGAGTTAAATAGCATTCTTTCTGACGAGGCGTATTCCAATTCTATATTTTTAGATGATATCCGTGTTCTTATGTACTTTGATCCAAATGGGTTTCTGAAGAAGGACTATGAAAAATACTTTGTCGGGATGATTAACTACTACGATTCTGCCAGCCATGACAATTTTTATCGGTTTACCGAAGACGGCCCTTCTGTGGATATTTTCGGGAAAACGTTTTATTCGTATAAGGTTAGTGAAAATTGTGATTATTGCGAATATCATTATCCATGGTATCTATTTTATGATTTCTCAACCTTTCTGGCTGCTGATAAGGGATATGAGCCTTATGGCTATTACAACAATTATTATGAAATTGAAGATCGTCTAAAGGCAATGGAAGAATTGGCAGGTGTTCCGGTATATAATTCCATTACAGAGGACTATAATGACTTTGACCGTATCAATCCGGCCTTTGTCACCTGGGTAACTAACAATCTAATTCCACATCCTGATAATGGTTTTCTTGGGATGAGCGCACAAAAAATATATGATGTAGTTTTCAGAGCGAATGTCCGTGAAACATGGAGCCAATGGAGGCTTATGAATTATCAATTTGATATGGACGAGGTGGCGGGCAGTTATGAAGACGGCATGAGTTACGACGATTTTGAAGGATACGGTTTTCTACAAACTAGATTTAGGGATACTCCTGTAAGTGCAATTTTGGCTGGAATTTTCATCCGAAGAAAAATAGATAATTCGTATGACGAAGTGGTAAACGCAATGAAGAAGACATTGGCTCTTTATGATAACGATTGGATGATTGAACAATTGAATTATTCACCCGATCAAATGTATGAGCAATACTATGAAGAAGAATATTATGAAGAAGAAGAATACTATGAAGAAGTGGGTGACGAATAACATTACATTTTTTGCTTTGATCTTAGTTTTGTCCGCATGTGGAGAACTAAGTATTGCTGAATCCAATTTTAGTAAAAGCAATTTGACGGAGTTCAATTTTGCGAATATTACTAGCTATGGAGAAGATATGTCATATGACGAGTTGAAAGAATTTCTAAAAACGATAGGCAAAAGCGATGATGATATTCAAAATTACCTAAATGGAGACTGGTACTATCACTCATGGGAATCTGAAAGTGACCTAACAGCTTTTACGATATTATGGTTTTCCGGCTGTGAAAGTCAGCTTTATTATTACACGTTTTTAGGCTCAGACTTTATATCTGAAAAAATTATTGCTTCTTCAACTGAATGTGGAGACTATGAGCAGCGTATATCATCGACGAAGAGTGGGAATACATTTTCTATTTCCAGGTATGCCTATGGATATGGAGATACGTATCCTTTCAATAGCCAGGAGGATTGTATTGTTACCTCAGAAGGTAAGTTCGAATGTGAGAAGGTAATAAATCTATATCCGGGGGTGAGCTTGTGGAATGGACTAGCACTTCGAGAAACTCCCGACAAAAAAGGCAAGTACATCACCTTGGTAAATATCGGAGAGACTTTCACCACCACGGATAGCATTGATGTGAATGAGGAAGATGAATATCTTCACGTCAGTTTGAAAGATGGCTCAGCAGGATATATCATAAATAGATTGGTGATGCAAAAAGCTGTGCCAATGGCCATATTGCGAGATGCATCAATCTATCGTCGACCTGATAACCTAACCAAAACATCAGACGCTTTTTATGCAATGGATATTGTCGGATATTCAGAAATGGAAGGAGAATATGAATGGTTTAAAGTGAAGGGCAGACCAGAAGGTTCGAAATGGTTTAAGGAAGGGTGGATAAAAAGTGATAACAGCACTCAAAATCCTATTGACATAGCGGTGGCATCATTGGTGAAAAAGGCAATGGAAGAGAAGGATGAAATCAAACGATTTGAAATGTTGGAAGCCATCCAATCAAATCAAGATTTTAGTAGCTCGCAGCTTATAGATCACTTGAATTATATTCTCCAGTAGCACATTAATACATTTCATCGTAGCATTCTTTTTCAGACATTTCTAAAGATGCGAGAATAGATTCGAGGACATGTGGTTTTTCTCCATCTTGGCCATATCCTGATAGATCTTCAAAAACTATCCAGTACCCTTTTTCTTCATCGTATGTCCAACGGTAATAATAATTTTCTTCTCCTAGTTCGTTAGTTCCCTCATCATCATAGTAGGGTTCGGCATACCTAACCACCATGTTAAAATCATAACCATAATTCCGATAGGTGATGCGTCTAATGCTATAATGTTCCAACACTTCAAATGTCCATATGAGTAGCGGATATACATCCAAGTCAAACTCACCGAACCCATACTCTCCTTCAGCATATTTGACCCGGATTGACGCAGCTGTCATGCCAGCGTAGGTGTTCCCCGTCCACAATTTTCATGGTTCTAAAATGCCCTTTTCTACCGTCTATCATCCATAGAAAGTTAGCAAGCGCTTGTTGGCCTTTGACTTGCCCGCTCTTCTTGATTTCCACTTCTCCATCTTCTGAGACATGAAATTTTCTCACATCTGTTTGTTGCAGTTTTCCATCTATTAATTCATTTATGGTCACGGTGCGAGTGTCATTTTCATAATTATAAATTTCGACTACTTCCTTTACCGATACGTACTGCCCATCTTGATATTTATAAGTGAAGGTGGTCATGTCATCGCCTCTTCCGTGCGAGATTACTATTTGCATGTTCTCCTTGTCCAGATCAAAGGCAGCTGCCGATTCAAGAAAGTTGTGATACTCATGCTTCCCAGATTTTTCGTCGTAGAGCCACATGGCGTATGGTTCAAAATTAAAGTAGCTCTCTTCAGATTTTAACCGAAAGTCGTCAAGACCATCAAAGTTGTAATCGTCCACAAAGCCTATTAAATCCCCCTGTCCATCAAGAACGGTATGATTAACTTCATTGAGAACCTGAATGGGGTCGGCATCAGAGCCCGATTTGATCTCGATTCGCTCGTAATGAAAATAGCCAGTGGTCTCAGTAGAATCATAGCCAAAGACATGAATCTCGTACTCAACATCCCCTATGGAAATCTTTTTTTCAAAGACTTTCGATTCCAGACTCGATGAATCACATCCTATTAAAAGAATCAGAATGATAGCAAGGGGGGATAATTTCCACGACATATTGAGAGAGTTGTAATTGAAAATTAGTGGAGTTGAGGAACAACAGCAATTTTTTCGTGAGTAACTTAGATTGTAATGGATGACACACTTCAAATTATTCTGGTGGCATTGGCGCCTATAATCTTCGGGCCATTCTTCGTATGGTTGTTTAGAAAATTCAAACGAAAAAAGAAACCAAAACACATCGCCCAATGCCCTCAATGTAAGTCATTAATCGGGCTACCTCGTTTCCAAAACTATATTTGTGGAAGTTGTGGCGCAGGAGTGGGGTTTTACCATTTGGAAACCAAAGAGCCATTCCCAGAGATAGAGATTTACAACTGCGAAAATTGCGAAGCTGAGAACTTTGATGGCTTCATTACGTGCATACAATGTGGCCACTACCATGAAGAAAGAATTAGGAGCTGAATTCAGCTCCTAATTGGATTAACTAGTTTTCACAAAGCTTTTTGAGTTTTGCTAGTCCAGCTTCAAAATTGGGACCTATTTCTTCATCCATGTTCATGGTAAGCTTCATTAAATTAAAGGGTCGCGGCATATCACTTGTAAATCCCCAAATCACATCCGTGCCATCTCCATTCTTAACCAGCTTTATGATGCCTTTTGCTTCGCTTTCATAAGGTTCATAGAACTTTAAGTCGGTTTCGAAATAACTAGGTGCTTCAATTTTGGCAATGGTTTGAGTTCCTTTTCCCACTTCTGGATTGTCACTGTCCCATGACTGCATTGCACCGATTGTACCGTCAATGCCTGAACGTTCCGTTTTCTGATCTGGATCCAATTCTAGCCAGGGAGCCCATTTGTCCATGTCCTCGAGGCTGTTCACGTTTTCCCAAACTGAATCAATCGGGACGTTGATAGTAACTGTTTTTTCATAATTGAAGTCCGTCGAAATGACAAAGGAGGCAATCGCTATGGCCACAATCAGCCCAACGATTACAAATCCGATCATTTTTAAAATTTTCATAAGATTGTTTTTTAGAGAGAATGATTTGTGTTCTTTGACTTGATACTCGTTTCTTCTCATCAATTCATATTTTCAACTTATTATTCTTGAGAAATCATTAATACTTATTCCAGAATCACGTAGGTTTCCCTAT
>JAAEPI010001113.1 GCA_024232835.1 Cytophagales bacterium | reverse complement strand
TTTGGAGATTTTTAGCCATTTAGGTCGCAGCTTTCTCTTGGATATTGGAAGATCAAGCGCTGGACGGATTTTCCTCCTCACCCCAGCCACACCTCTTTCAATACACCAAATTCTGTTTTGGTCAACTAGGAAATCATCGAAATATCTCTTTGTACCTTTCAAAATTCCCATTGCTTCCAAACCAACCAACAACCGCTGTTTCGCTAGAACTGTAGCTATGAAAATTTTGATTGATAATTTCCACCCACACTCTCATGTCATGTGCCCCATTTGCCCTTAAAAAGCGACCACCCTCTCCGATCAATGATATCCATATTTTTTCCATCATATCAAACCTAAGTTGTCATAGACTCTTAGTGCGCTGCCGGTTCACTGGCGGAGGGTGAGAGCTGAGATGCATCAAATGCCACTGATGCTTATTTATGGCTTCCATGTTTCAAGGAGGCGCCTTTTCCAGCCGTCCGAGTGAAACCGCATTGTTACGCCTGGCCCTTCTGGTAATACTTAATGAGCTTTGATAA
>JAAEPI010001112.1 GCA_024232835.1 Cytophagales bacterium | reverse complement strand
GATTTTTTAAAAAAATTAAACTTTCAAGAAAATTTGGATTTAGGCGTTAAGACTGGAATCATAGGAGGGGGTAATACTGCTATTGATTCAGCAAGAACCGCAAAAAGATTAGGTAAAGACGTTACCATCTTCTATCGCCGCACAAGAAACGAAATGCCTGCCAATCCAGAAGAGGTAGAGGCAGCGATACATGAGGGTATCAAAATTGAATTCCTTGATGCTCCTGATAAAATAGTAACCGAAGACGGCAAATTAAAGTCCCTTGAACTGATAAGGATGAAACAGGGAACAATGAATTCAAATGGAAGGAGACGTCCGGTGCCGGTACCGGATTCACAGTTCAAAGTATCTCTTGATGTACTGATACCTGCGGTAAGCCAGAAACCGGATTCCGAATTCGCAAAGGAAGCGGGAATCGAAGTTACCAAATGGGATACATTATCTGTTGATGACAGATCTCTCTCAACTAAAATAGAGGGTATATTTGCCTGCGCAGATGTCGTGACAGGTCCGAGTTCGGTAACGGAAGCAATGGCTCATGGAAGAAAGGCGGCTGTTTCTATCAACAGATATTTGAAAGGAATAAGGGCGTATAGCAATACGGCCCTACCGAAACGGGAAGAAGAATCTCTTAAACCGGTAATGGATTATCAGGTAAGTGATGAAGAACTTGAGAGACTGAAAGAGATCTTTCCGTCAGAGAAGAGAGTAGAAATGCCTTGTATAGAAGATTCACAAAGGCTTGTAAATTTTGAAGAAGTAGAGCTTGG
>JAAEPI010001111.1 GCA_024232835.1 Cytophagales bacterium | reverse complement strand
CGGTTCCGAAACAAATGGATAGTACAAAATCACTCCCCAAAACAACTAAAAAGAAGGGCAAAGATCAGCCTAAGCCAATTGAAACCAAGCCCATAGCACCCATAATTCCGAGTCCCCAAGTGATGCCACCTCCAGCATCCATCCCCAGAAAGAAATCAGATACGAAATCTGATAGCACCACCAAAGTGACAAAAACCGATCCCCTGAAGTCTGAATCTGACTTGTCCGATGATACTGATGGTTCAACCCAGGACCAGACTCATTCCCCGGCCACGGGCCAAAGTAAAAAGGTTAGTCGCAGTAATCCATATGTCTGGACTAACCCAGCCATGCAAGCAAAGAAAGAACAAAAGAGAGCGAAAAAAGAGGCGCGTAGATTGAAAAAGGCCATGAAAGGGTCTGAAACTGAAAAACAGGAACTAGATGAAGAGGTCCTCAAATTATCTCCCCAACATAAATCAGTACCAGTACCATCCCCAGTGAGTTCCGTCCCCAGGAAAGGCGAAAAGCCAGTAGTAGACGAAACCATGCTCCAATGTCAGGAGAGCGTGAGAGGAGAAGTGGATTTTCCACCTTCCCCTACTGTAATAAATCTTGAAGACGACGGCGAGGGCCCATCTACAGCGGTTTTAGTGGATCCCCCGGAGGAGGCCGAAGGAGACCAGGCCATGAGCACGAGCTTTACAAACATTCAGGCCAATTTGGAAGACTCTTCAAAAATGGACAAGGAGGACCCCACCATGGACCAAACTTGAATTTTCCCCAGGATTTTAAATTAAATTGTTGTTTATTTGTTAATTTTT
>JAAEPI010001110.1 GCA_024232835.1 Cytophagales bacterium | reverse complement strand
GTACCTATGTACAAGTTGTCTCAAGGGTGGGGTACCAAACCATCGATAGATGGCCTTAATATGTTCCGCTGATTGCTTGTTGTCGTAAACCGTGTCAGAGTTGCAATATCAGTGACGAAGAGCAACAATAATGGAGTTCAACTCCAAATGCAGAAAGGAATCAATTAAGCTAAGCAGAATCAATTTATTCCAACCAAAACTGCGACAAACGAAACTTTTTTTCTTTCCACCAACGACCAATTAGCTATACATTTCATGCAATGGCAACAAAAAGAAAACGATGACAAAGAAAGTACGAAAAGGCCAAGATTTCTCACCTGTACGAAACAGAGATTTTTCAACTGTAGAATTTTTAATCCTGAATTGTGCGCGAGATAGGCAGGTTCAATTAACGCGTTACACCAACAAAACAACAAAGACCAATGAATGTAATCTTTTCAGTGACCTAATGAATTGGCAAAGCCTTTCAGTGCCCTAGCATGAGAAAATTGTCAGCCTAAGTTTCATCCTGGTCCATCCTTATCAGAACTATACACTGCACACTCTCCTCACCTGCTTCTTCTTACGAGCCCAACAAATTCACATTTACATACCCCTTAATCCTAGAACACAAGCCTTCATCCAGAAGTGGGCCCTCAGCAAATAACAAAGGCTTTCGGTCTGCGCCCCAATTATCTGACAGCACTCTCCTAATGTGAGGTGGGTTGCCAAAAGTTACAACGAAGCAACAAATCAATAAAATCACACTACCATTAAGAAAATCCTCGTTATCGTCAGTGTGAGGTACAGTACCAATTTCAACCTGTATTAGCTTATAAATTGTTTGGCCTTTTGTGCCAGCCATCCCAGAACGATCTTTTCACTTCATCTTGACCAATACTCAAAACAAGTAGTCCTTGGCTTTTTGACAATTGCGAACACTTTCTCACACATTGGACTATCAGTTTTAAATTCCTGCGGAGACCTGCACGAAGTCAATGTGGTCATATGGCGAATCGACAGCCAAACTCTGTAGAACTTGTCAAAGCCATCAGTGACTCCAGTATAAGATAAACCAAGGATTACCATAGGGAGTCTCCATAGAAACCCCTCGATAAGCCCATAATGAGTGCTGACTGCTGACCACTCGG
>JAAEPI010001109.1 GCA_024232835.1 Cytophagales bacterium | reverse complement strand
CCACCACGTTCACAATCCGTTTTGGCACCACAATTACCTTTTTCGGTAATTTACCTTCCGTCCATTTTTGGACTGTTTCGTTGGCCAGAACTTCTCGCTCAATGTCCTCTTTGGATATATCTAATCCAAAACTCAACTTTATTCGCATCTTGCCATTAATGGAAACGGGATATTCAAAACTATCCTCAACCAAATGCTTCTCATCCCAGATAGGGAAGGGCGCATCCACCACACTGGTGTCATGACCCAACTGACTCCAAAGCTCCTCAGCAAGATGCGGCGCAAAAGGAGAAAGGAGAATCGTCATTGGCTCGAGTATCGCTCGCTTGTTGCACTTGGCTGAACCCAGCTCATTCACTGCGATCATGAAGGCGCTTACAGACGTGTTGAGTGATAGATGTTCACAATCCCATTCTACTTTCTTGATTAGGCCATGAAGGGTTTTTAGTTCCTCTTTGGTAGGATCATCATCCGATACCTTGAAGGAGTCTTCTTCATGAAATAGATTCCAGAATTTTCTCAGGAACTTGAACACACCCTCAATGCCATTTGTATTCCACGGCTTGCTCTGTTCAATAGGACCAAGAAACATCTCGTACATCCGGAGGGTGTCTGCTCCGTACTTTTCTACCAAGTCATCAGGGTTCACAACGTTGTACTTGGACTTGGACATTTTTTCATTGTCAATTACTCCGCAATGGAATTTCCCATCATCTTCTTTAAGAAAATAGGAGTTTTCATAACGAGAGTCTTTTGATGCCATCTCGATATTCAGGATGTCATTATTAACATATTTGATGTCAATATAATTATCAACAACGTTATCAGTGATCATCGTTGGACTTTCGAATTCAGGATACCTGTTGGTGAATTTACTACCGAACTGTTGTTCTAATAATTCAACCAATTGATCAGGAAAAAGCTCTTCTTGATTTACCCTCTTTGCTATTCCTAACGAGAGGTACACGTTGGTTTTGACAAATTCAAATTTTACATTTTTCAATAGAGTGATTCCTGAATTTGTTTCAACTGGTTCACCTCCCCTTGGACCACCTACAATATACCTGACTATATAATTGCTTCGTCCCAGAATCATCCCCTGATTTACCAATTTTTTGGCATACTCTTCCACTTTCACATAGCCCAGATCGTACAAAAACTTAGTCCAGAATCGGGAGTAAAGAAGGTGGCCGGTGGCATGCTCAGAGCCACCCATATAGAAGTCAACATCCTGCCAATAATCCATGGCCTCCTTAGAAGCGAATTCCTCTTCATTATCTGGATCCATGTAGCGGAAAAAATACCAACTGGACCCTGCCCAGCCAGGCATGGTCGAGAGTTCGTATGAATCACCCGAATGATTCCAGTCTTTTGCTCGTCCCAGTGGCGGATCACCATCTTCTGTCGGGAGGTATTCATCTACTGGCGGAAGTTTAAGTGGAAGGGCATCATCTTCAACCAACTGAGGTACTCCATCTTTATAAAATAGAGGCATGGGTTCTCCCCAATATCGCTGGCGACCAAAGATGGCATCTCGCAAACGGAAGTTTATTTTTGCTTCTCCAAATCCTTTTTCTACGGCATATTCAGTTCCTTTTTGGATAGCTTCATTTGCCGTGAGGTCATTCATGAAATCAGAATTTACAACCTTGGCATCTTTGGACGTAAAGGCTTCTTCCTGCACATCGGTATCTCCATCAATTACCTGTAAGATTTCCAAGCCGAATTTCTTTGCAAATCGGTGATCTCGTTCGTCATGTGCTGGCACAGCCATCACGGCTCCAGTCCCATATCCTGCTAGTACATAGTCTGCAATCCAGATAGGAATTTGCTCATTGTTGAATGGATTGATGGCATAGCTACCACTGAAGACGCCTGAGACGGTTTTCACATCACTCATCCGCTCACGTTCCGAACGGTTGATCGCTTCTTTGACGTAGGCTTCAACTTCAGCTTTCTGATCGGAAGTCGTGAGTTGCTCGACTAATTCGTGTTCTGGAGCAAGTACTAAAAAGGTCGCGCCGTATATTGTGTCAATTCGGGTAGTGAAAGTGGTTATCGCCTCAACCCCCGTCCCATTCTCCAAGGGAGAAGGGGTCACCTCTGATTGAAAATCATTTTGTCCTTGCTCAAGGCGTTGTTTTATTTTAGTCACTACTTCAGAAAGATTGTCATCTACTTCCGCATTCTTAATCACCATCACCTCATAACCCAAGTCGTTTAAGTGCTTGGTTCGGGCTTTATCATACTCTTTTTGATCAGGTTTTTCGTGATACAGTCCATCTACCTCTACAATGAGCTTTTCTTTTAAGAAAACGAAATCAACAATGAACGTATCAATGGCATGTTGCCTTCTCACTTTAAATCCTGTTTGCTTATTACGAAAGGCCTGCCAAAGTTGATCTTCTTGCGCCGTTGGATCTTTACGGTTTTCTCTTGCAAATTTTTTTAAAATGTGCGCAACACTTTTGTCTGCCGTTTGCCACCCTGGTACTCCATCCTCTCCCTTCTCCTTTGGAGAAGGGCTGGGGTTGAGGCTAAAACGCACTTCACACCCAGTCGATTTACCAATCCAGTTGCGCTGCATCTCTTTGATGGGTTCTGGCCAGTCTATAGTATCCAGGCCATTCAATAGACGATCACAATAGGCGGTAATTCGCATACTCCATTGTGGCATTTTTTTCTTGACAACCGGATGGCCACCTCGCTCAGAGAAGCAGTCTTTTACCTCGTCATTCGAGAGTACTGTCCCTAGAGCCGGACACCAATTTACGGTCGTTTCAGCCAAATAGGTAAGACGATATTTTAGCAGAAATTGCTGTTTTTCTTTTTCAGAAAACCCATTCCAATCGGCTGATGAAATTATAGGTGTATCTTCATCGCAAGTGGCGTTGATATTCGCGTTTCCTTCCTTATCCAGAATTGAAATCAAGGAATCAATTGGTTCAGCCTTGTCAGCATCTGTATTGTACCAGCTGTTATAGATGAGTTTGAAAATCCATTGGGTCCATTTGTAGAATTTCGGATCACTTGTTCGAACTTCTCGAGACCAGTCGTAGCTAAACCCCAGACTTTTCAATTGCTCTTTGTATCTGGTGATGTTTTGCTCTGTAGTGAGAGCAGGGTGTTGCCCGGTCTGAATGGCATATTGTTCAGCTGGTAAGCCGAAGCTATCAAATCCCATGGGATGTAGGACGTTGAAGCCTTTGAGTCGTTTGTAACGTGCAACTATATCTGAAGCAATATATCCAAGTGGATGTCCCACATGAAGTCCTGCTCCTGATGGATATGGGAACATATCCAGGATATAATATTTAGGTTTATTGGAGGTGTTGGGAACTTTGTACAGCTCGGATTCTTTCCAGCTCTTCTGCCATTTCTTCTCTATCTCCTGAAATCCGTACTCTGCCATGTGTTTAAATTAAGCTGGCAAAGGTAATTTGATCGCTACGTTTGGAGCATAAATATTTTTGGATAATTATACTGGACAAAATCCAGCAGTGAAGTTGCCATTGACAAAATTATCACTGTCCATTTGGGCATCTATTCTGCCCGTTATTTCAGTGCTGGTGATAGTCAGAATCTCCAATGCACCTTCTGTCATAATGACGTTCATCGAACCATCTGGATTATATAGAGTAATTGTTTGACCATCTCCAGAACCCATATCAAGAGATAGTTCGATTAATCCTATTTCATTTGGAATAGTAAAAATAACACGCGGCAAATCAGAAGTAATTATATCACAAGCAGCATCAGTTTCTGCTTCATCAAAAATTTCAAAGGACAGATCACCTGCATTAAAAAAAGATTCTTTTACTAATGCATCACCATAAACGAAATCTAGTCCATCAATTTTACCTTGCAATGCTTGATCAATAAACTCAATCTTCGGATCAGGATCATCATCTTTTCCACAAGAGATAAGGATAATTCCTGTCAATAATATCAGGAAGACGAAGAGTTGATTGGTTGCTTTCATTTGACTACATTTTATCAAATATAAGAATCATTTTTTAATTGAGGGAGGTATCATTTTTTGTCATGATCTCAATCTTCTATTTTCGCTGAATAATGTGAATCACATCAGCTTATGAATTCCCTTTCAAATTTTTTGTTTAGAAGGTCTCTTTGTGGATTAATCTTTTTTATCGCAGTTGTATCAGTATTTGCTCAAAATTCGAATGCGGATTTGTATGATAATTCTGAATTCAAAACATGGAGCACTGGTTTCATTTCTGGAAATCTCGATGAGGTCTTGCGTTCAGTCGAGGAAAATCTGCTTAATGAGCACCCCCATCCTTTGGCCGATTTTGTTTGGGTTCGGATTCATACAGTCAAAGGGGATTTAGACCAAGCGCTGAAAAGTGCTCCTGAGAGCTTTAAGAAAGAAGTTCAAATCACAGCTGATCTGGTACTTCAAAACGATGATGATCTGTATGCGCAAACGTGGGATAGTTTCAGCTTCGAAGAAATTAAATCTAATAACACTCCGTACCGCGCCTATATGTGGTCGAGGAACACCCTAAATAGGTCTGATGTCACAAGTTACGATTTATCGCTTGCCAGCTTACTAGAATTTGGAGATAATTTCCGCAATATTTGGTCCATTTCTTCAGCGGCCTCAAGTCATGAATATATCTATACCCGTATTCAGACTGATCTTAAAGAAGGTGCATATGATAACCTTCCGGGTTCCAAGGCCTTTCTGGAGTCAGCAACTAAGTTTAGACCTTTTAATGATTACGATGAATTGGGCGCGGTGAACTTGTACCTTGAGCAAGTTCCATCTGATGCAATTGCTATGAGATTTAAGGCTGCTAAACTCAGGGGTTTGGAGCGTTTTGAAGATGCGGCAGTTTGGTATGAAAAAGCTTTCCAGTGGGATCCTTTTTATTATCCAAAAGGAAATCTTCGGGATCAGGCTTTTTGTTTTATAAAAATTGGGAAGAAAGAAGAAGCACAAAAAGTCGCCTCTCAAATAGCCTCAGTATATAATGTTGAAAACACGAATGCCTGGGCACTATCAGAATTAGCGTATACATTAAGGAGATCTGGCGATTATGGAGCGGCTCTTACATTGCTAGAAGAGGGATTGACAAAATACCCGAATGATTCCGAGATGCAATATTTAATGGGTTGGGTGCAGCGAAGCATGCAGCGCTATGATCAGGCCATACCATTTGCTAAGAAGGCGGTAGAAATCGAGCCCAAGAATTTATCCTATCAAGAGAGCTTAATTCGGGCTCTACGGTCAGCAGGAAAATATGAGGAAGCTTTGGCGCAGATTGGTAGCGTTGAAAGTTTGATTGGCAAATTGAATCTAGATTTATTTAGCCTTAAGTATGGGTCCTTCCAGGACGCTGAAGAATTAGAAGAGGCTCAATATATACTTGAGGAGGCCGTAGAAATATTCCCTAAGTCTTCTTGGATGCTGGCTAGCCTAGGAGCCAATCAAGATAAAGTTGGCAAGATCGACAAAGCCATTGCAAGGATGAGAGCGACTATCCAATTAAACCCCAATTACACATGGGGATACGATAAGTTGTCTGAATTTTTGCTTAAAAAATATGGAAATGAAAAACTTATCGAGGAGTTCAATGAACTGGCAAACAAATATCCATGGCAAGAACGAATCTGGCAAAAAATCGCAGCAAACACTAATGGTACAGATAACAAAATCCAAGTATGGAAACGAGCCATCATAGCCAATCCGAATCGTTTGTGGCCTTATGAATCATCCAACCTACGATCGGTTATGAATTCCGGGAGAAGATGGGATGAACATCTTGAGATGCTCCTTGAAATTGAAGATAGCCTTCTAGGCAATGGAAGTCGGCAAGACCAAGTGAATATACATTTTGAGAAGGCCATTATCATGTGGCAAAAAATGTTCAAAGTACAGTTATCACGTACTCAGATGGAAAACACAATCGCGGGATTCAATGACTATTTAATTGCCGGAGGCCGACCAGCTGCCGTTTACAATTTTCAATCTGACCTTTATGATGCATTAGGTGATAAAGAGAAAGCGGTCGAAGTTATCATTAAGGCGTTGGAACTCCGACCTGATACCAGAAGCTATGCCACCTCAGTTGTCACCAAATATGGAGGCAGTATTTCGCATTTGTATGACTGGATGATGCGAGATCCCTATAATCGAGCAGTTACCTTTTCAAATACAAGTGTGAAATGGAGCGGGAGTCCGATCAGTGCGCTTAGTATTTTGCATCGCTACGATGTGGATGCTTCCTGGACAAAAAGCAAAGCATTCGAGTTGCTTGGCAATAGTGCCAAAATCTACGAAGATTATTATGTCAACAAGTCCAGTTTGGGACATGAACGATATATCGGTTGGTACAATTCTGCTCGCCACTCCGCATGGGAAGGTTCCACACAACTAGAGATAGATTATAAAACGAACACAGCCACCATTCAATTTGAAGATGGAACAATTGCCCAACGTCAAGACGATATTCGACTTGGAAAAATTCGTAAAATCCAAATTGGTGATACATGGGTGACCGCTGACTACACTTCAAATGGGGATCTAACCAAATTGGAAACTTCTGCAGGCAAGAATATAGAATTGATTTACAGTTCAGATAATAAAATCGTTGCACTGAAGTCGAGTGATGGGAAGGTGTTGAACATGGAGTATAATGAAGCAGGGAAAATGACCAAAATTCAATTTGATGGAGTTGGCTCTTTGGTGGTTAGCTATGATGAATACGATGACATTGCGTCTACAGAGTCTTTTGATGAAAGTGGTGAGCAAGGAGGAAGTGGATTGGCATTACAAATTAGTCAAGCCTTTCAGGAACTCATTGGCCTGACTAACATTCTTGCCAGGGGCTATGATTTGAGCAGTGGTACTTTACCTAATCTTGGAATAGAGGATTTAGAATACCAGCGACTTCAGTATGCCAATGGTGACGCATTGGATGCGGTCTACTCAAAAGATGACACAAAAACACGAGCGACGTGGTTGAAGACGAGTCTGTCACTTGTAGGTTATCTTATTGACCATACACACGTAGATGCAGGGTATGGGTATGAGGCGGCTTCAATTCTCAGAGATAATTTCGAATGGGTTAAAAATAATAAAGACAAGAAGACACAGCAATATGGGGTGGAGATTGTGAAGCTCTTTCATACGCTTCTTCTAAAGATCAGAAAACGAGGAGTTGCTCTGGACTATTGGAATGATTGGGTTGAAATGCAAGAATGGTTGCAGCTAGAGAAAATTACAGAAATCAAGTTGACCGATTATCGAAAGTCTATAGAAAAATTACAAGATCATACGAATACGCTTCAAATTGATCTTTTGGCAACAGCCGAATGGCTACCTAAGTCAATGCTCCAAAACGATGGATTTTGGAAGCAGTATTCTTTGAGTGCCATTATCCCACGGATCCATCGCGAGGGTGTTCGATTCAATTGCATGCTGTATAGAAAGAATGGAGATCTCGTACTTGGCACATCGAAAGGGCTCAGTGTTTTACGAGCAGGCTATTGGGAATGGTTTGGCTACAACACCATTCGGTCAGAGTGGCAAACCGAAATGAGTGCGACAAAATTGAAGGGCACTTCTGATATTCGGGCACTTGCTGAAACCAGCGATAGCACGCTTCTTCTTGGCACGCCGGAAGGATTGTTGAAAATAAAAGGAGATTACAGAGGTAAGCAGACGGGAAAATTATCTAATGGATTGCCGTCTCCTATCGTTTCTCATTTGCTGACAGTGGATGACCAAGTGCTAGTAGGTACAACCAAAGGAGCGGTATGGTATTCTGGTGGCCAATTAGAGAATATCCCAAACCTACCCTTAGATGCTGAGATCAATTTTGCAAGTTTGTCGGCTAATGAGATGGTCGAAGAGTACGATGATTATTACTATGATGAGAATGAGGAGGACGACTACTATGAAGAAGAATATGTTGAAGATGGATATTACAATGACGATGGCAATTGGGTTGAGAGTTACTACAACGAGGATGGGAATTTAATAGAATCCATCTATGACGATGAAGGCAATATCATTGAAGAAATAGAATACGTTGAGGAAGAATATGGCGATTATGAGGAGGATGATAATGAACCACGAAAAGTATTAATAGGGACTAATAAAGGTGTATTTGTAGCGTCCGTTGGTGAGGCATTCGTTCAAGTTACTGACTCGAAAGACGCTGGTTTTGTAGATTCAGATGGAGGCGTGTATTTGTCGAAGGGTGACGAAGTGACCAAAATTCAAGAAGTGGATGATGAAAAAACGGGAACCAAGCAAGTTGAAATCAGTTTGTTTGGAAATATTGTCACGTCTCAGGCCAAGGGAATATATGGATTGGCAGAAGTGCCTGTGAAAGAATACGAGAAGGCAATGGCAGTACTGACCGACTTAGGATTTTCGATTTATCATGACAATCATTTTGAACATTTCTACTTACCAGAAAAACAAAAAGCTAAGGGATTGGTCAATGGGTATAACAACAGCTTTGCCGGATGGTCAGATGAAAGTGTTTGGGTCTTCGAAAAAGATAATATTCAAACCTTACCCGGACACATTTATGATATCGTATCTGCCGATAGTCTGGGTATTACTCTCGTGGCGGATGGGGGAGCTTTAAAATTCGTTGATCACGCTGATCTGGACGGTAGTTTAAGATCAGCAACTTACTACGGCAATACAACCGCACTGGCATTGGATGATCAGAATCGGATCATAGCGAACAATGGGCGAACAATAATGAGGTTCACGTACGAAAAAAGCTCTGGAGAATTCTTTGAAGAAGAGCTCTTCTACGCCAATCAGTATGAGCCTACTTCAGGTGAAAAATACAGGGGTGGAAATGTTAACAACATCCACGTGGCTACAGACGGCACTATTTGGGTGACTACCAAGATGTCAATATTCCGATACAGCATAGATGAAAATGGATCTATTGACACACAAGAATTCAATTATTTCCGTGATTCTGACCTGTTTCCTTCTCGGACACACATGCTCTATCGTTTGGTGGAAACCTTGGATGGACGGATTTTGGTCGTTGGGTCAAGCGAAAGCCATCTATATCAGAGCGGAGTTAGTTTGGAAGGTGGTTTACTAGAATGGGTGGAGGAGGAAAATCGTTTTATAAGACTTGAGACAAGCGATCTTGATTTTAATTGGGTCATCCATTCGTATACGGCGATTTCCGAAACAGAAGCCATCCTTGGTACCACGGCTGGTTTTGCACGTGATAAAAATGGATACATTGAAGATTACCGTACCGCACTGAAAGATCCGTCGTATCTCGCTTTGTATGACCAACGCCAAAATCTTTTTCTTGGAACAAAGGGCGCACGTCTTGGTGATCTCTGGCTATTTGGGTCTGGTGCTGGTGTGGTGGCTTATCAGAATGGGAACTGGTTCTATCCTGACCGAATCAACGAAATGTTGCCAAAGGATCTGGAATTGAAAAATTATGGCAGCCGACATGTTAATGCCATAAGCACAGATATGAATGGTCGCGTATATGTGGGAACCGATCTTGGTTTCTTGGTTTACACTAGTGGGGGCGCTACTCCCATGTCGTTTCTACTCAACAATTACAGAGAGCAGGACGCATTTGTTTACCATTCTTCTCATAAGGTAATGCAGGAGCGTGATGTTTTGATTAGTGGGATCGATAAGAAAACGAACGCTGGAAAAATCATCGCTAAAATTGAGGCGAACAAGAAAGAAACTAAACGTTTGGAAAAAATATTCGGGAAGTCCAAGGCCAGTCATGCTATGGACCAAAAAGAGACGCTGAAAGAAATAAATACGGATTCGCTTACGGTACTAATTGATAATAAGCAAAAACAGCACATCGAGTTATTACTCCAATTAGAGCAGGCAGATCCGGCTATTCACCAATTGATGAATATCCAGCCAGTTGAGATCGCCTCCATGCGCAAACGATTTGGTGAGGACGAATGTCTGGTGCAGTTCATTCCAACCAAACAAAAACTTTTCATCCAGCTTTTGGCAAAAGATAAGTTGATTATTCGTGAGGTAAACATTGGTCAGGATTCATTGATGCGCATTTGCCGAGCTACGGCCAATTACATCTCAAAGGAGATCAATGATGATCGTATGCTCCAAAATTTAGAAATATTGTATGACAACCTCCTGCGCCCTGTGGCTGATGAAATTGTAGATTACGAGCAGGTATATATTGTTCCCGCTCTGGCCATTTATTATGTTCCCTTTTCTGCATTGGTAAATCGAATATCTGAGCGAGAATTTAAGTACGCCGTTGAGGATTTCAACTTCGGGTATATTTCATCTACCCATTTGCTGAACTTGCTATTTCAAGGAGGAAATGATAAGGCAAAAAGTATACTATTGATGGGTGATGCGGATGGCTCACTCCCGGCAGCACAAGAGGAAGTGAAGGAAATTGGCCAACTCGTTCCCGATAAAGTTGTCTTTACCGGAAAGGAGGTCACGCTATCAAACCTGATTAAAAATGCTAAAAATTCTGGAATCATTCATTTGGCTACTCATGGATTTTTGAATGAGCGGACACCAAATAAAAGTAATATTCTTCTGGCTCAGGAAAAACGATTATCGCTTCCGGAGGCATTTAATCTTCCTTTGAACAATACGGACATGGTCGTGCTATCGGCCTGTCAAACTGCGAAGGGTGGGGGCTCAGGCTTGGAATATGCCACAATTGCCAGAGCATTCACAAATGCGGGTGCATCGACAGTGCTAGCGACTTTATGGAAGGTAAATGACGAAGCAACTAAATTACTCATGGTCAATTTTTATACTCATTTGCTGGATGGGTCGGATAAATTCACGGCACTTGCTAAAGCACAGCGGGAGTTACTCGCATCAGATGATGAGTTTCTGATGCATCCCCATCGTTGGGCGAGCTTTATCCCAATGGGGATGCCTTGATAAGTCTCCAATCTTATTTAAGTATTTCGTCTTGGAAGGAATATGTCAGACATGCAGAATTTACTAACTTCGCAATCCAATTATTCTTGAATTAATTACAGATTGTTATATGAAAATTCTTGTTTGCATCACGCATGTGCCGGATACTACATCCAAGATTGCGTTCACCGATAATAGCACCAAATTTGACCAGACGGGTGTCCAATATATTATTGGTCCGTATGATGATTACGCATTGGCTCGAGCTGTTGAGCTCAAAGAAGCTACAGGAGGGTCAATCTCCGTGCTCAATGTGGGAGAGGCAGAGACCGAACCTACTTTACGAAAGGCTCTGGCCATCGGAGCAGATGATGCCATCCGTGTGAATGCTTTTCCTACGGATGCGTTTTTTGTTTCAAAACAAATAGCCAAAGTGGCAGAAGAGGGCGGATACGATCTCATTCTTATGGGTCGCGAATCAATCGACTTTAATGGTGGTCAGGTGCATGGTATGGTTGGCGAATTATTAGGAATGCCTTCTATGTCTCCTGTGATGACCCTTGATATTGAAGGAAATACGGCTAAACTCACGAGAGAAATTGAGGGAGGAAAAGAATTTATGGAAGTCAAACTTCCTGCTGTTCTTGGATGTCAGGAGCCGATCGCCGAATGGAAAATCCCAAACATGCGAGGTATTATGTCAGCTCGAACCAAGCCACTTTCGGTAGTTGAACCAACAGGGGATGCGCCAGCAACAACCGTGGATAATTTTGAGTTGCCACCTGCGAAAAAAGGAGTAACGATGGTCGATGCGGAGAACATGGACGAATTAGTTAATTTATTAAAAAACGAAGCAAAAGTTATTTAAGATGTCAGCATTAGCATTTGTAGAATTAGACGAAGGAAAAGTAAAGAAGTCATCGCTAGAGGCGGTGACTTACGCAAACGCAGTGGCAGGTGATGCGACTGCAATTGTATTTGGATCAATGGATGACGGACAAGCCGATTTGATCGGATCAGCCGGGGCATCCAAAGTGCTTCATGTCACAGACGAAAAACTTGCGTCTCCAAATATTATGGCTTACGCTTCCGCGATTGCCGAGGCAATGAATGGAGGGTATGATCAATTGATATTGGCAAAAAGCTCGTTAGGTGATCCTGTTTCGGCAAGAGTAGCTATCAAGACCAATGCTGCGCTGGCAGCCAATGTAAGCGAACCTCTCTCAGGAGATGTTGCAAAGACGAGTATTTACACTGGTAAGGCATTTGCGAATACCAAACTCAATGGAAATAGAAAAGTTATTTCAATAAAGAAGAATGCGGTTGAGATTAAAACGGATGGTGGTTCAGCATCGGTTGAAGCCTTTTCTCCAACTATTAATAACGGGGATTTCAAAGCGAAAGTCACGTCCACTGAAAAAGCAACAGGAGATGTACTATTGCCAGAAGCCGATATAGTGGTATCAGGCGGAAGAGGATTGAAAGGGCCGGAAAACTGGGGAATGATTGAGGAATTAGCCAAAACTCTTGGCGCGGCTACAGCGTGTAGCAAGCCCGTATCTGACATGGACTGGCGACCTCATCATGAGCACGTTGGACAGACAGGTATCAAGGTGAGTCCCACTCTCTATATTGCCGTTGGGATTTCAGGAGCAATTCAGCATTTGGCTGGTGTGAATTCTTCAAAGTATATTGTGGTCATTAATAAGGATCTGGAAGCACCATTCTTCAAGGCTGCAGATTACGGCGTAGTTGGAGATGCTTTTGAGGTAGTACCTAAATTAACAGAAGCAATCAAGGCACAACAAGGCTAATGGCATCTGACAAAATAAAACTGGAAATATTAGGATTGTCCTCAAGTCAATCTCAGTCTGGTTCGTTTGCGCTAGTTCTTGGCGAGGTAGATGGTAATCGTCGTTTGCCAATAATCATTGGGATGTTCGAAGCACAGGCCATTGCTATTGAGATCGAGGATATTACTCCCAATCGCCCTATGACTCATGATTTGTTCAAATCTTTCAGTGTCAATTTTGATATTACTATTATTGAGATCATTATTTCTGATTTGAAAGAAGGCGTATTCTTCGCTCGGATTGTTTGCGAAAGCAATGGTAAAATCGTTGAGGTTGACGCTCGTCCTTCGGATGCGATTGCTATCGGACTTAGATTTAATGTCAGCATTTTCTCTTACGAATCGATTCTTAAAGAAGCTGGTATAGTTCTTACGGATGAAAACGATGAGATCGTGACAGTAGAGGAGGCTAATGTGGGTATTGGTGAGCCCGAAGAGACGAAGTTGGAGGATCAAACTACAGAGATATTAAAGGAAAAACTGAAAGCAGCGCTTGCTTCGGAGGACTATGAGGGGGCCGCAAAAATCCGGGACGAACTTAATCATAGAAATTAATGGAATATATCAGGGCACTCTTTGGGCTAGTCTTGTTAATAGGCATTGGCTATCTATTTTCTAAAGACAGGAAAAAAGTAAGTTGGCGCATTGTGATTGCAGGGCTCCTGATCCAGATCATTTTTGGGGCATTGATAGGTTTTGTGCCTTTTGTAGAAAGCATGTTTGATACAGTCAGTAAAGGGTTCGTGACTTTCTTGAATTTCAGCTTAGACGGGGCATTTTTTCTATATGGTGATTTGGCTCGCAATAGTGCTGCAGATCCTGAGATTAAGCATAGCCTTGGATTTCTATTCCTTTTTCAGGCACTCCCAACCGTAATATTCTTTTCGGCAGTTACAGCAGGCCTATACTATTTGGGTGTCCTGCAACGAATTGTCTGGGTGTTTGCCTGGGTGATGTCCAAGGCAATGAAACTGTCAGGAGCAGAAAGCATGTCGGCTGCCGGAAATATTTTCCTTGGCCAGACAGAAGCCCCACTACTTGTGCGACCTTTCATTGCCAACATGACCCAATCTGAACTCAACTGTCTGATGGTGGGTGGTATGGCCACAATTGCAGGAAGTGTGTTGGGAGCATTTGTCTCGTTTCTTGGTGGTGGTGATCCTGTAGAGCAGGCACGATTTGCTACCTATTTATTGAGCGCTTCGATCATGAACGCACCGGCAGCTATTATCATGGCCAAACTTTTTCTTCCAGAACAAGAACCTGAGAAAATTGATACCAACCTGTCTGTGAATAAGGAATCACTAGGAGCCAACTTCATTGACTCTGTGGCAAGAGGAGCATCTGATGGGGTGAAACTTGCAATGAATATTGCAGGTATGTTGCTGGCTTTTATTGCAATTATTTATTCTATAAACTGGATATTGGTAGATGGCATTGGAGAAATCACCGGACTAAATGCTTGGGTAGTGACGTCTACAGATGGGGCATTCAATGGATTTTCATTGCAATATATATTAGGACAATTATTCCGACCGTTTGCTTTTATCATGGGAGTAGAATGGTCCGAGACTATCAAAGTGGGGAGTCTATTGGGACAAAAAATTGTTATAAATGAGTTCGTGGCATACCTGAGCTTAGCCGATATGAAAGCAGCGGATTTGTTAAGTAATAAATCCATTGTTATATCGACCTATGCGCTATGTGGCTTTGCGAATTTCAGTTCAATTGCCATTCAAATTGGAGGAATTGGAGGAATGGCTCCAAAAAGATCTGCCGACATTTCCAGACTCGGATTAAGAGCCTTGATGGCAGCCACCCTCGCTACAATGATGACAGCTACTATCGCAGGGGTTTTACTAGTTTGATTGTCTTAAGTCTTAAACCAGAAACATAAATGAAATGGCATTGCTAACTAAGTATAGCTAATGTGTTATTTAGGGTTAATGGACAAAAAGGAGTCTAGAAGAGGCAAAAAAGAGGGTTAACATATTGATTATGTTAGAGTTACAAAAAATGAAAGGTTATGAATAAAAAAAGTGCTTTCACTGTAACAGCCCAATCACCAAAAAATGTG
>JAAEPI010001108.1 GCA_024232835.1 Cytophagales bacterium | reverse complement strand
TTGTCAATGCATGATGGCTTACAATTAGCTCTTAAGTGTGTAGGAATAGAGATTAAAGGTAAGAGTCCAGCATTAAAAAATGATTCTTCAAACAGAGAGTGATTACCAGAACTAGTTGATGCATCTATTTTGAGGAGGTCAACATTGTAGTCACCTAATATACGGACGCCTGAACTTGGAAGTTGACTATATACATGATTGAACTCTTTATTGAAGTTCTGAAAGTTGCCATTTGGCGGACGGTAGATGACTCCGCAGGTAAGTGAGTGGTTGTTAGACGAAATTTTTATGAAAATTGATTCAATGTCTGGAGTGCAATAGCCTAAGTTTTCAATGACTTCTACGTTGAGGTGGCTTGCAACATATATTGCAACACCAGTGCCTTTTGATTTGTCTTCCATGGTGGATTGGTAAAAAGCATTGTAGCCAGGTATTTGATATAAATCTTTAAGGGGCTCATCAGTATTAGTTTCGGCTATCCCTATGACAGAAAATGAGTGATTAATACGCTTCAGTTCTGTCAGCAGGGTGTCAAAGTTTGTGTTATTACCATCAATATTAATGAAATAGGAGGAAAATTTTTCTTTTATAGCATGTGTAGTGATATTTGGGATTGCTTGTTTTTGTTCAAGCTGGTTCATTATAGGTAGTTGCATGATTACTCTATTAAGTTCATCAGCCGTGTAGCTGAGGCAATTTCCAAGAATTTCAGAAATT
>JAAEPI010001107.1 GCA_024232835.1 Cytophagales bacterium | reverse complement strand
GTACTCACTCCTTTTGAGCTTTCTTCCTTTCCAAAAGCCAGATGAATTTTAGGCTTTCTCATGTCAATATCCACCACGCAGACTTTTTGCCCTGACAAAGCAATGATACCACCTAGGTTAACTCCGACGAAGGTTTTCCCTTCTCCCGAAACCGTAGATGAAATAGAAATAACATGTTTATCACTCGTTCCATTCATAAATTCCATATTCGTTCGAATGGTACGCAGGGACTCACTCAGAGACGATTTCGAATCCTTCTTTATTACCAATTTTGTGTTTTCAAGCTTCTCCTGATTATACGCGGGTATAGATCCAAGAATTGGCAAATTTGTTAGCCGCTCCAGTTCTGAAATGCCAGTAATCTTGTTATTAATTAAATACCTAATTAGTAAGAAAAAGACACCAAGCATTAATCCAGACACCACACCTAGACCATAAATAAGCATTTTTTGTGGCTTGACCTGATTAGATGAATACGACGCTGGAGATAGTACAATAATATCGGTCACAGTACCTGCTCGAGTGATTTCGATTTCCATTTTCGCACGTCTTAGCGAGAGCATGAATTCCTCCTGTTGGCTATAAAATCGGCGATTTTTTGTGTACTCAGTTTCCAGTGCTGGCAACTGGTTTAGAGAGTTCTCAAGTAAATTTTTTCTGGTAATTACATTTGCCAGCTTTGTTTTTATCTCGTCATTATATGCAGTAACACCTGCTAGAAGTCTGGTTTCCAAAATTCCAATTTCCTCATTGAGCTGCTGAATAATGAATGTGTTATCGCTGTATGATGATCGTTTGATTTCTCTATTCTCAGTACTCTCCATATAATCCGTAAGAAGATTTGCTACACCTGTAGGAAATTTGCCAACAAATATTTCATTTAATAAAAGTGGTTCAGTCGATTCCAACTGATCAATAAGTAATTCAATATCCGACTCTCTTGCTCTTAAATTAAAGTGAACAGAGTCTAAAGCATCAAGTCTGGCTATCGTCTTACTCAAGTCATTTCCAAGATTTGTTGACCTATTCTGGATAGTAAAATTTTCAAAATAATCCTCGAATTCTTGAAGCACCTCCTCAGTGGCATTGATGCGACCCTCTAAAAAGTCTATCTTTTGCTCTAACGCCCGATTCTTTGCAGCTCGAGTATATATTTCATACACTGAATCAATAGTACGCACTAGTAGTTGTGCTTTCAACTGATTGTGAGATTGGAGCGAAATTCTCAACGTCTTGGCAGTGAAACTCTCAGGTATTACATTAACCCTATTTACAAGATATTCAATCTGGGCTTCCTGACTATTTACAACAAAATAATAACTCCCAATCGAGCTCCGATTAAAATGTCTCGTTTTTGTGATAAGAAGATTAAATTCAGGTCTTGATATTTCCTCATCAAACTTGTAATCCTGAGAATAATTATCGCAAGACAATCGAAATGAACTTTCATCAAGAATCGTTATGTCAATCGGTCTGTTGTTGTAACTCTCCTTTTTTATTTTGTAGGAAACGTTGAAGGGGTTGTTTTGAAATCTTTCGCCATCGAGGACTCGCCCATGCCGGAAATAGGATACATCCATATTTACCGCCTCCACAACTTTGCTGAAAAACAGTCTTGACTTGAGTAACTCGATTTCTCCAGATATTTCACCTTCTTGCTTAAGTACCGGAGAGGAGATATCCAGTACAGATGCTTCACTATCAAAATTTAGCTTGATTACGGAAGATGATTCATATGTTGGTGGAGTGTATCGAACATAAATATATGCTGAAGCAATAGTGACAATTAATAAAAGAACAATTAGAATCCAGCTTTTACGTAGAATCAGTTTAAACTTCTCTACATCAAAAGATGATAGAAATTCTTGTTCATGGGCCGTTTGAAACTGCTGCTCAGGGCTCACTATTTCGTATTTGAGTTCTGGATCACAAAAACTAGAGTGGTCATACTCGTAATTAGGCTTATTATCGGTGAAATGTCACTTAATGTTTCACGGAAAGGTCTTCGCCATGGTTCTACATATATCACATCCCCTGACTCAACAACCATGCCTCCTTTCTTCATTCCTGAAATTGTACTCAAATCCATATCATAAACTTTCGGGTCATTGAGATCACCCCGAATAAGCCGCACAGAGCTGACTTTGCCACCTTGATTGACTCCACCGGCAAGAGCGAGAACCTCTAATATGTTTACATTTTCATTGGCTAATGGAATGACAACTCCACCGGATCCTGACTGTCCACCTCCGATGGCTCCAAGCACTGTGACCCGACGATTGGTACTTCTCAGCTTTACAAAAGCCTCTTTATAAAATTCATTGAATGCTTCCTGTATCAATTCCTCCCCTTGCTCAATTGTAAGGTTCTGTATCGAAAGTGTTCCAATCTTTGGGAATCGACACGTACCATCTGCCAGAACCAAGTAAGTGAAGCGATCTTTGAATTGAGCCAACTGCTGATTACCAGCACCCTGAGTCGACAATTCAAAGTTCGGATCTATCAATCGTTCTCCATCATTGGTGAATACATCTAGTCCGACATAATCACCAGATTTGATGACGTAATTATCGGCCACTCTACTTATAGATTTTTCAACATCCGTTGCTGAAAATTTCTCATCGAACTGCAGCATAAGGTCGCGCTTATACGCCTTACAACTGGTCAGTGCCTGTACTGTAGTGACCAGCACGATTACCCAAATCAATCTCATAATGTGTGAATTAATGTGGCAAAGAAACGAAAATTCAATCGTTCGGTCGGTTGAGTAGTTGCTTTATTTTTCTGGAATACTCTTCGATTACAATTTTCTCATCAAACTTATTAACTACAAGTTTTCTAGACGCAACTCCCATGGCTCTCTTTTCTTCTTGATTGAGAGCCAAAAAAAGATCAATTTTTGTCGTTAGGCTCTCTGCGCTCTTCACATCACATAAAAATCCATTTATTCCATCTGATACAACTTCTCTACATCCAGGCGCATTCGTCGCGATCAAGGGTCGGGACATAGCGGCAGCTTCCAATAGTGTCCTTGGCGTCCCCTCCCTATAACTTGGGAGAACCACGACATCCGCTTGAGAAATCATCTGTTTCACATCGTCACTATGGCCTAGGTACGTTATGAAGTTTTCTTTTTCAATGCTCTCGAAATCCAGTTCCTCTATACTTCTCTTATGCCGGGGTTCATAGCTTCCTAAGATTTGAAATTCAACATTCGTTCTGGTTTTGCATATGCTTTCGGCTGATTGAATAAACTCTAAAACTCCCTTCTCTAAAATCAATCTAGAAATCATCAAAAATTTAATCGGATTTTTGAATTCAGGGGGATTAAAATTAAAATCTTCCAAATTAATTCCAGAACCAGGCAAAAGTCCGGTTTTTGAAGGGCTTACTTTAACATTCTCTAGAAAGAGTTTACGATCATCCCCATTTTGGAAAAAGATAAAACTGGTACTTCGAAACGCCCGATTATAAAGAAAAATCGCTGTACGCTTTACCCAACCTTTCCATAGAAAGGTGGTTCCTAGACCGCTTACATTACTGATAATTGGTATACCTAAGAATCTGGCCGCCAACGAACCATAAATATTTGCCTTGATTGTATAACTAAGGATGATGTTAGGTTTTTCAGCTTTCAAAATTCTTTTCAGTTGTCGAACATACCACATATCCTTCATGGGATTTAGGCCGCTCCCTTCCAATTTAACAGGCACATGCCGTACGCCCCATTCTTTCAACTGGTCTACATAATCATCATTTGGAGTGATGGCGACTACTTCGTGGGATTCCTCAATAAAACTTGTTACCAACCCCTTTCGGAAATTGAAAATATTCCAACTGCTGTTTATGATAATCGCAATCTTGGTCGACATAGCAGCAAGATAATTTTTCCATATCAATCTGTTTTAGTTTTGCGATACGAATGACGATAATTGAAACAAAAAAGGATAACCCAAAAGGCATTGTTGTAGCCGTTGCTCCAAAAATGGAAGCCCCTGAAAGAATTGATGAATTCTTAACAGAGCTTGAGTTTTTGGCTGGAACGCTGGAAATTGAAATTATTAATCGATTTGCTCAGAAGCTTGAACATCCAGAGTCAAAAACTTTCGTGGGTAAAGGCAAGCTCAAAGAAATAGATGATTATGTGAAGATGATGAAGGTGAATGTAGTCGTATTCGATGATGACCTTACGCCATCACAACTTAGGAATTTAGAAAAGCAGCTAAAAGTCAAAATATATGATCGGAGCTTGTTGATACTCGATATTTTCCTCAAAAGAGCCAAGACAGCTCAGGCCAAAACTCAAGTGGAATTAGCACGATATCAATACCTGCTTCCAAGGCTTACCAGGATGTGGACCCACCTTGAACGTCAAAGAGGTGGAACTGGGACTCGTGGAGGTGCTGGTGAAAAAGAAATAGAAACAGATAGACGAAATATTCGAAATCAAATTTCTGTGCTCCGAAAGAAGCTCGATAAAATGGAGAAACAAGCACAGACAAGGAGAAAATCCAGAGACGGGGTGGTTCGGGTCGCACTTGTGGGTTATACCAATGCTGGAAAATCCACAATTATGCGATTATTAAGCAAAGAAAAAGTATACACCAAAGATGAGCTATTTGCAACGGTCGATTCTACAGTCAGGAAGGTTGTTCTTAACAATATCCCCTTCCTCCTTTCGGATACCGTTGGCTTCATTCGAAAGCTCCCCCATGATTTGATTGAGTCATTTAAATCAACATTATCAGAGGTAAATGAAGCCGACATTTTACTTCACGTGGTTGATGTATCTAACCCTGCCATTCATGATCATTTGCAAGTGGTTTCTGAAACACTGGATGAGATTGGCGCATCTTCCATTGAAACAATTACTGTTTTCAATAAAACTGACCAAGTGGAAGATTTGGACGAATTGAAACTTGATTTACGATTGGTCAATGGACAATCTGTATTTATGTCAGCGAAGACCAAAAATCAATTGGATCAACTCAGAGAGGTGATAACAAAAAAGGTATCAAAATTTCACTTTAAGATTTATCCGAATTACACGCAGGATCAGGTTTATTGATCGAACGCCCTAAGTTTGCACTCGGATAAAATAAATGGCCCCATAGTTCAAGGGATAGAATAGTTGTTTCCTAAACAATAGATCCAGGTTCGAGTCCTGGTGGGGCTACTTTGATATCATTCTCGTCTTTGTGTAGAAATATTTCTGAATTTGAAATACATGAAAACTATCACGACTAAGTAGAGCTTCCTCCGAGGGCAAAAAAGTACGTTTATTTGCTCAATTAGGCTAATTTAGTATAAAAATAGTGTTATTAAATGCAAGGATATTTGTATAGGGAACCTCTAATAATTAATTTTCTCACGTTGCCACTTTTGTTATATGAACACACAGGGCAATCGCATTTAAAATTAGTTGGATAATTGACCAGAAGTAGCTATGCTTTCTGTCATGGCATACCACTCCGTTAGGAGTGGATTAGTCTCATAATGTGTAGTTTAATTCAAAAAAATCGGACTTGTTTACATTATTAGCCTTGATTTTAGTCAGCTAATTTAGTGTCCGATATCTACTGTAAAGATATTGATATTCAGTGTATTATCAAATTATTGCACATACTTTATTT
>JAAEPI010001106.1 GCA_024232835.1 Cytophagales bacterium | reverse complement strand
TGGCCTATAACCTTACTTTCAATCATGTCCTCGGTTTCAAAAAGGCGTTGAGCTTCATCCCAATCTTTCTCTATTCTGGCCTGACTAAGAGAGAGCTTGATGCTGTATCCTTCTTCACTACCTTCCGCGCTTAACACGTAAACCGGAATGGTATCACCAACCTTGATTTCTGCAATTTCTTGCGGAGTAAGGTTATCCAGGTCCCTGGGGTCTACAAGCCCTTCAGATTTGGCGCCAACATCAACCAATATCTCGTTGGGACGTTTACTTGCTACAATTCCTTTTATGATGTCTCCGGATTTAATAACCCGGAATAGGCGTTCTTCCTGGGCCAGGAGTTCGGCCATAGTTGTTGGTTCATCATCTGAATCGGCTAAATCATTTTGAATGTTATCTTCAGCCATAAATTTCTTGATCTCCTCGTTGTTGGGGGGTTTGGGTACAAAAACATTATACTTGGATTTTGAATAAAAATCAAACAATATCTCAGGCTTGGGTTATGAAACTCTAAAATCTTTGGTAAAGCAAATTGGATCCAAGATTTTGTTACCATCAAGGTTAAACAAAGCCATATCTACTCAGCCTGGATTTTAGGTTAGCTTAACTGCTACCGCTTCGATTTCCA
>JAAEPI010001105.1 GCA_024232835.1 Cytophagales bacterium | reverse complement strand
GTTTTTAGCACAAGCAGAATTCGTAAAATTCTTCAGGGTATCAATGTTAATAAGGCTGCTGGTCCTGATGGTATCCATGGGAAAATTTTAAAGAACTGCAGAGAAGGTATTGTATATCCTCTCTCGTGCTTATTTCGAACTTCTTATAACTTAGGACAGATACCGGCAGAATGGAAATTAGCCCATGTTGTGCCTATACACAAAAAAGGCCCTAAAACTTCAGTGGAGAATTATAGACCAATTTCTCTTACTAGCCTAGTAATGAAAGTTTTCGAAAAAGTTGTCAGAGAAGAGTTGCTGTTGAAATGCCAGCAAAAACTAAACAGCTATCAGCATGGTTTTCTGCCTCAGAAGTCTTGTACAACACAGATGGTTGAATATATCGATAGTTTGGTAACATCTATTAATGATAATGTCAGGACTGATGTGATATATTTCGACTTTGCCAAGGCTTTTGATTCAGTTAATCATGATGTGATATTGATGAAACTGAAACATCAGTTTGGTATTGATGGCACATTGCTGAAATTTATAATGAATTACCTTAAGGATAGAAAACAATGTGTCCTCATTGGTGGTGTCCAGTCAGGCCTAAAGGGTGTAAAATCTGGAGTCCCGCAAGGCTCTATACTGGGACCCTTATTTTTTGTCCTGTTTATTAATGATATGGCTGACTACGTTAGCGAAGGTACTGAAATCGCTTTATACGCCGATGATACCAAGATGTGGCGTAAAATAATTAATTGGAGTGACCATGAAATTCTCCAAAATGATATCGACTCACTTCACAGTTGGGCAGAACGAAACAAAATGAAGTTTCACCCCGACAAGTGCAAAGTACTGTCTATATCCAATCGAGCAAGTGAAAGTGGCACTATGACCATGCTTCCTTATCAAATCTTCATTTATACGTTGAACGGGGATGACCTGGAATTTGTATCAAGTGAAAAAGATCTAGGAGTCCACATTACATCTGACTTAGATTGGGAGGAAAATATTGTTTCTCTGTGCACAAAAGCTAGCTCGCGGTTGGGATTAATGAAAAGAACGCTGCGATTTGTGAAAGATCGTAAGCAGAAAAGGGCTTTCTATCTAGCACTTGTTCGCAGCCTCTTTGAACATTGCAGCATTATCTGGACACCAACAACTTCTACAATGATCAATAAAGTAGAAAGTATCCAGCGTAGAGCTGTAAAGTGGATCCTAGGGGAACAGGATCACCATTATAATGATCTGGAATATTTACATAGGTTAAGAGACCTCGAGTCTCGACCTATTGCCGATGGAGTACAAATTTAGATATACAGATCTTATAATGTTCCATCAAATTTATCATGATATATCAGTTGTCAAGCTCCCCTATTATCTCACTGCTGTCACAAACAGCGACCGTGGTCGATTGAGATCAACAATCAGACAGCCAGTGAGATTTAGTGAGTTTGAATCCTCCGGTATACCAGACCTTAACCAGAGGCGAAATAATCGTTTCGATCATTTGTCCTTAAAAAGCTCTG
>JAAEPI010001104.1 GCA_024232835.1 Cytophagales bacterium | reverse complement strand
CTAGGGACAACGGTTTTATTCTGTGAAGTAGGAGTGGTATGTTTAGTTAACTTGGCAGCTCTTCGTTTTCTACTGGCAGCACTGAATATTTCTTTTCCAGCAACAATAGCAATTGGTTTAGCAGCTCTTGAAGTTGCTTTTATAGTGGTACCACTCAAGGGGATTGCCCGCTTTGTAAATGCACCATGTAGGTTCGCGAGACCCTCACTTTGCATTCCTATGGTATCACTTTTCTGCATGATTGCATTGCGATAAGCTTTGCTTTTCAGGCTTGCTGGTTTAAAAATATCCATTGTAGCAAGTGTGAGATTGTCAAAACATTCCTTCACTACCTTTTATAGGTCTGATACTAAGCATCATTATATTGTTGAACATAGGGTTGAACTTAATGTACTGTCCTTTGATATCGCGAAGTTCAATCGAAATTTTACAAAATTCCTTGACGTTTATTGGGATATAATTTGGATGTGCTGGTTCATATGACCACTGTGGTCCATTTTTTATTGATATTATACCTAAGTTTCGGGATGCTTTACCATTAATGTAAGAATTCTCAACGATGTTTGCATATGCAATTGCTGGAAAATTACAACAGTGTAAGTCCTTATTCTCTATTGTAAACCTTTCGAACTTATCTTCATGTACACCCAAGAGCGCCCAAGGAGTGTCATTCTGTCCTTCCATTACCATATATAGGTTGTTGAGTTCAATATTAATGACATTATAAGATTGCTTATCCATAATAGCGTTCATTGCATCTCTCTTTCTTGTCAAGCCAAGTTCCTTTTTTATCAAGTTTGTAATCGCCCAGCACACCGAAATAGATGAGCTGTAGCTTCCTTCAGGTATAGTTACCATCTTGAGAACTGGAACAAATGTTCCCATCGAACTAGGGATGTTAGCCGTTGTTTTTCCTTTAAATTTTTTGATTATATCAAGAGAAAGCGGATTTCGATCACTTGCAACATGAAAATAAACTTTATTATTTGTGTTATTAATGTTAAACACCTCACCATGGTAGAACGAAGTGATGGCCATTTCAAAGTCTTTGGCAAATTTGACAGGTCCAATTTGCGTTACAAATCGTGATGGGTTCCCATCTTCACCTCCAACAATGACAACGTTACGCAAACTGTCCATTTCACTTAGTATTATATGCACACAAATATCATTGCTTTATATAGGTACAAATAAAACTCGGGAATTTAAAATGTAATACCATTTTTACGGAGTAAACAATATAACTCTTCATAACATTCTAAAAACTGTCCATTGCAGCAATCTACAACAAAATTGTCATATTTAGTGTTTATAACTTTACTTCCCACAGTAACCAGCCCGTCTTTGCTCCGACTGATGTTGGTTTTGGAGATTTTCATCACTAATCTGTCCAGTATCTGATTCGATTCAACCTTTCTAACATTGCACAATCGTGGCACAAGAGCTCGTGGTAGTTCAATGCTTTTAATCTGCTCACTTAGACCCTCAGTGGGAAGGAGATTAAAAGTCTCGTTATCACATGTTTCGGAATCACCATTTCCTGGTGCTAAAATGTATCTTGACATTTAAATAATTGATTGAATTAGACGCCCAATAACAGGTAAAACTGTAGAGAGAATAGTCGCTAGTGTACCACCACTTTGTCCAGTTAATTTCCTTTTTATATGCGAACCTTTAAGCCCACTCGTGGATCGAATAAGTCTTTTGTGCTTCCCGATTTTTCTGTCTTGATGTTTGGAAAGATCCAGCTTTTCTTTGGCAAGCAGTGTAAAGATTATGTTGAGAACGTTGAACAATTCAGAAGGAGCATTTTGTAAAATCTTCCGTCTGTCTCTTGTACCACTTGATGCTAGT
>JAAEPI010001103.1 GCA_024232835.1 Cytophagales bacterium | reverse complement strand
GTAAAGAAAAAGATGAAATAAAATCACAATATGGTGATCTAAGCTTTGTCTCAGAAGTCTGCACACTATTATACCTAGATTTAGGTACTAGACCAGACATCACTTGGACTGTGATGAAACTAGCCAAAACATGTAATAACCCAGGTCATGAAGACTACAAAACGCTATTACCCTTAATGGGCTATCTACGCAAGTATCAAAGATTTGCAATAAAATATTACCCAGATCCAGAAGACTCACCAGTTCATAAGCTGTGCAAAAAATATGAAATAAATCCCACACAAATCACAGATTTCTCAGATGCATCTTGGATGGACTGTCCTGACAGCAGAAGATCCACCATTGGTAATAAAATCTTCTATCAAGGAGGACTTATTGAATGGGCTAGCACAATGCCAATGCCTATTGCAAATTCATCAGCAGAAGCCGAGTATATGGCAGCATGCCTCACGTGTATGGCCATGACACACCTTTCAATGGTAGTATATGATCTAGAAAACCTTGGAAACAAAGACTATGACAAATTTCACACTCCAAGAAATTCTTCAAATATATTAATGATAGACAACAAAGCAGCAGTAAGTATGGCAGAAAATTTCAAGCCTTCTAAAAACAATAGACACATTGAAAGGAGATTCCATTATGTACGACATGGCCAAGAAGAGAAAAAGCACAAATTGGTGTGGATTCCAAAGGAAGACCAATTAGCAGATGACCT
>JAAEPI010001102.1 GCA_024232835.1 Cytophagales bacterium | reverse complement strand
TCACAAAAACTGGCTGAAATATCTGAAGGAAATCTAACTATAGAGATAGAACAAAAGTATTTAGAACGAAAGGATGAAATGGGAATTCTTGCAAAAGCTTTAAAAAAAATGTCTGCAAAATTAACGAATATAGTAGGCGAAGTCACTTTTGCGGCCAAAGGAATTGCTTCAGGAAGCGGTGAACTGAGAGAATCAAGCCAAACCCTATCTTTTGGTGCCTCTCAACAAGCTTCTCATGCAGAAGAACTTGCAAGTTCTATGGAAGAGATGAATGCAAATGTTTCCCATACTGCAGATAATCTTTCCCAAACCGAGAGTATTGCAAGAACTGCATCCCTTAAAGCAGGAGAAACCGGAAAATCTGTACAGGATGCTATTAGTGCAATGACTCAAATCGCTGATAAAATTTCAATCATCGAATCTATTTCCCGACAGACAAATCTGTTAGCTTTAAATGCCGCCATTGAAGCAGCTAGAGCTGGAGAACATGGTAAAGGATTTGCGGTAGTTGCTTCTGAAGTTAGAAAACTATCAGAACAAAGTCAATCAGCAGCCTCAGAAATAACTGAACTCGCATCTATAACATTTAAACTATCGAAAGGATCCGGCGAGAAGTTGAACATGTTGGTTACTGATATAGAAAAAACAGCGGAATTAGTAGAAGAAGTTAACGCATCCAGTAAAGAACAGAAGGAAGGAATACATCAGATTTCTGAAGCAACCAATCAATTAGATAATATTATTCAGCAAAACGCTAGTGTTTCTGAAGAAATTGCTGCCACTTCTGACAATCTGGCTTCTCAGGCTGATCAACTAAATAATATCATTCACTTCTTCAATATTGATAAAAAGGATGAAGTAATTGATCCTATTCCAGAGTAAACATAAAATTGTGAAGGT
>JAAEPI010001101.1 GCA_024232835.1 Cytophagales bacterium | reverse complement strand
GCCTTCACACCCATTTAGATACAAGTTTTTGGATGAGAAGTTTGGAGCTTTGCTGAGACAGCAGGAAAACTTCGGAACTATGTTTTTGTTCCTAACCATTCTTGCAATAATAATTTCGGCTATGGGTTTATTTGGTCTGTCATCGTATACCGCTGAGCAGCGAACAAAGGAAATTGGGATACGAAAAGTTCTGGGAGCAAGCGTATCTCAGATTATGAAAATGCTGACCAAGGATTTCGTGAAGCTGGTACTTATTGCCAATATTTTTGCTTGGCCTATTACATTCCTATTGGCTAAAGATTGGCTAGCTAACTTTTCCTATCAAATCGATATGCCAATATTGCCTTTCGTTTTTGCAACTGTACTTGCCTTGGTAATAGCCATTATAACGGTAAGCTCTCAAGCATTTTTGGCAGCTAATTCTGATCCGGTGGATGCACTGAAGTACGAATAGTAGTAGTAAAGGACATAGACGAGTTAAAAAAGGCTTTTGATTTATCAAGAGCCTTTTTGGTTCAAGTCAGCAGGGTTCTTGTGGTTCATTTGTTACATAACTAATATCTTGCCAGCAAAAAATACTGAATTATGAAAAGATTCCTGATTTATGTCCTTGCTCTTTCCTTGGTTCTTTTGTCATCCGAACTAACAGCTCAGAGAAAAAAGAAGAAGCAACAAGAGGAACCACCCAAGAAAGAAAAGAAAGATGAAAAAACACTGGCAGATGTTGTAAAGAAATCAATAAGAATTAATGGACTGTTCACTTTCTACAGGGACTCAACCAATGGTAGCATGAAAATGCTAATTAAACCAGATCAAATCGGTAAAGAGTTTATTCACTTCTATTATATAGAGAATGGCGTTGCTGAAGCCGGCTCATTCAGAGGGAATTTTAGAGGAACCAGAATTTTCCGTGTAGAAAAATACTACAATCGAATTGAGTTGAGACAACAAAACTCATCGTCTTATTTCGATGAAAAGAACCCAGTGAGTAGAGCAGCGAATGCCAACTTAAGTGAGGGGATTTTGTTGAGTGGAAAAATCGAGGTGGGAAGTGAAGAAGAAGGTGGTTACCTGATAGATGCTGATGAGCTCTTTTTGTCAGAGAGTTTTGGGTTTGTTAAAGCTCCGCCAAGAGTCACACCCAGGCCAAATGCATTTTCAGTAGGAAGTTTGAGTAAGAGCAAGACAAAATATAAGGATGTCCGAAATTATCCGGAAAATTCAGATGTCATCGTCGAGTATGCGTACGAAAACAAGGCACCAAAAAACTTCGGTTCAAGAGCTGTTACGGATGCTCGAAATGTTTTGATGACTGTACAACATAGCATCATTGCTGTACCGGAGAATGACTATGAACCAAGATTCGATGATGCTAGAGTTGGGTATTTTAACTTTCAAGTTTCGGACATGACTTCCATGAGCGCCACCCCTTATCGTGACCTCATTCACAGATGGAACTTAAAGAAGAAAGATCCGGAGGCAGAACTTTCTGAACCAGTTGAGCCAATTGTATACTGGGTTGAGAATACTACACCGTTAGAAATTAGAGATATTATAGTTGCGGCAGGGTTAACCTGGAATGAGGCCTTTGAAGCTGCTGGTTTTAAAAATGCTATCCAAATGAAGATTCAACCGGATGATGCCGAGTGGGATGCAGGAGATATCCGTTATAATGTGTTGCGCTGGACATCTTCCCCTACACGACTTTTTGGTGGATATGGTCCTCATTTCTCTAATCCGAGAACAGGACAGATTATGGGAGCCGATATTATGCTTGAATACGCTTCACTAGGAGGGAACCTCCGGGGTGATAAGGTCTTTTCAAAGGCAGCTCTTGACATCTTTGAATTAGATGAGAATAGTCGAATTGAAGATCCATATTTTTGCTCAGCGGCAGACTATGCCCAACTTAATAATTTGTTTGGCCAGTATTCATTGGACGTCTTAAATCCTGATGAGTATGAAAAAAATAAGCTACTGAAGGAATTTGTTTATTTCCTTACCCTACATGAAATGGGTCACACCTTGGGATTAAATCACAATATGAAGGCGACCCAAATCCATGATTTGGAAGACATTCAGAATGAAGAGCTAACTTCCGAAAAAGGACTTTACGGGTCTGTGATGGATTATCCTTCAATAAATTTTTCATTTGACAGAGATAATCAAGGGCAATATTGGACGACTAAGCCAGGCCCTTATGATAAATGGGCAATAGAATTTGGCTATTCTGAAGTAGATGGAACAGGGCTAAAAACCATCCTTAATAAATCAACTCAATCAGATTTGGTTTTTGGAAATGATGCGGATGATATGCGCTCTCCAGGCAAGGCCATTGATCCTCGTGTAAATGTGGGTGACATGACTAGCAGTGCCATTGATTATGCCATCGAAAGGATGCAGTTGACTCAGATTGTATCGAAAGAACTGCTTGAGAAATACAAAAAAGATTCTGGGCGTTCATATCACGAACTTCGAAACGCTTATTTCACTGTGACAGGACAACATGCTGGATCCGCAAATACTATATCAAGGTACGTTGGTGGTGTTTATTTGGACAGAGCCATGATTGGTCAGGATGGAGCCACACAACCATTTACTCCAGTAGATGCCGAAACACAGAAAAGGGCCATGGTGGCTCTTTCAACATATGTTTTTGCTCCAAACTCGTTTAACTATCCTTCTGACTTATATGCTCATTTACAAATGCAGAGAAGAGGGTTCAATCATTTTGGTACCACCGAGGATCCTAAAATCCATCTCAGAGTGGTGAGAATTCAGATGAACGTGCTACGTCACTTACTCCACCCTAATACTTTGCAGAGAATATCAGATTCTGAACTTTATGGCAATGGCTATAGCTTGTCAACGATGATGACGGATCTTAAAAACGCGTTGTTTCAGGCGGATAATGGAAAAAGTGTCAATTCGCATAGACAAAATATCCAAACTGAATACACCAAAATGTTGGCAGCCATGCTGAATCCAGTTTCGGGGCAGTCCAACATGGCTAAGTCAATGGCATTGTACAATTTGCAATCAATCAATAAAATGAGTAAAACTGAAGGAAATTTAGCCACACGTGCGCATCGGCAGCATCTCAGTTTTATTATTGATGAAGCATTAAACAAGTAGAACAGAGGCTGGGTAACTGGCCTTTTTTATTACTCTGCTCAAAAAAGGGTGATTACAAGTAACCAGAGTCTGCTGAAAAGCAGACCATAAATAGGGTTTCCTCAAAAAGTCGAGCCAGTCAAAGCAACAGCTCTGGAAAAATTGAGTACAAATAAAGTAGCGGCAATCCAGGTTTGAGAGGTGGATTTGAGCTTAGCTTAGCTTTGATTGAGAGAATAGGCCTGTTTGGCATTGCCGATTCTTCCTTCGACAGCATTTCTTTCAGCATATTCTCT
>JAAEPI010001100.1 GCA_024232835.1 Cytophagales bacterium | reverse complement strand
GCCAGATGACCGAGCAGTGCTCAAATTGGCTTCTTACAAGAGTGAGATACAACACTCTTCTACGGTTCTTATCTATTACAAAATGACAATTTCTTCTAGACATTCCTAACTTCTGGTTAGCTTTGGATAAGACTTTTTCACACTGTTCGGCCCAGTCAAAGTTTGATGTCACCAAAACCCCAAGATCTTTTTCGCTCTCCACATAATCAAGTAGTTTTCCACCGAGGGAGTATATGAATCTAAAGAATGGAAGTACACTGAGGAGGGAAATTTCAGGTGATTTTGCTGTCACAGAGAGAACTTTACACTTGTCTGGGTGGAATTTCATTTTGTTCTTCAGGGCCCAGTCATGCTGGTACTCAATGTCTTTTTGGAGACGGTTGATGTCAGATTCGGTCAGAATGCGCCGCCAGATCTTGGTGTCATCTGCGTACAGAGACAATTGGGTTTCAGGCGAAATTCCATCCGAAATATCATTTATAAAAAGAACAAACAATATGGGCCCCAAAATTGAGCCCTGAGGGACACCTGATTTAGCATTTCGGGATGATGACAGCTTTCCACCTACCATCACACGCTGTTGCCGATCCCTAAGGTATTCTGTAAGAAATTTTAGTAATCTGCCTTCTATATTAAACTTTGTCTTTAATTTATGAAGAATAAGATCATGATTTACAGAGTCGAATGCTTTAGCAAAATCGAAGTAAATGATGTTAGTAGTTATATTTTCATTCAATGTAATAGCTAGGCTGTCGCATAGGCCAATAAGATTTGTAGAACACGACTTACTTGGTAGGAAACCATGCTGCTTTTCATTTATGTTCTGGTGCACGTGCGCTAATATCTCATCTTTCAAGATACGCTCCAACGTTTTAGCAACTAAACTTGTTAGGGAAATAGGCCTATAATTAGATACTTCATGCTTGTCTCCCTTCTTAAAGATCGGCACCACATGTCCCAACTTCCATTCCTCAGGTATACTTCCAGTGTTGTAGCAAAGATTAAATAATAACGATAATGGGTATGCTAACCCAACTGCACAGTTTTTGAGAAGCTTTCCATGTATCCCGTCAGGCCCATGTGCTTTGTTTGAGTTTATGCTGGACAGAAGTTTTCGAATTTTCCTATGATTGAAATCAATGTCAAAGAGT
>JAAEPI010001099.1 GCA_024232835.1 Cytophagales bacterium | reverse complement strand
CCGGTTATTTCTAACCACCAATTTGTTCTTTCTACTGGTTTGTCTTGTGGGGAAAACAATTCCTGGGGAGGTAATATATATCTAGCCGGGGTACTGTCGAATTTTTCTCTCTCTTCACTCGTCATAGGATCTTCCCGAATGGTAATGTCCTTTCTGTAAGCCAAATCGTACCTCGCATTGATAATACCAGTCCAAACTCTGCCAAAATAATGCAGCATTTGTCTGATTACCTTTGCGTGATACGCGGCTAGTGTCAAGGGTTTAGCCAACGATTGAGCTACCTTTTTGCTCTGAGCCTGGGGAACACCTTTTTTCTCTTGTTTCTGGGGAGCGGTCTGTTGCTTTGGAGGAACAGTCTGTTGTTTTTGGGGAACGGGTTTAGGTTGTGGTGCCGACGATGGTTGTTGTTTATGTTTTGGTTCCGCACTTTTAGAATCTTGTTGTTTGGATGACGAATCACCATCAGATTTGTCATCGGGGACATATTGAAACACTCTCTTTGGGGACGATCTATACTCCTCTGTGGTGAGCGTCATACTATGGAGTTGGTTCATGAACTCCTGATCGGACTCGCCATCTTTCTGACCCTCGCATACCAACTCGGAATAAAGAGTTTTGTCTTTAATTTGACTGTGAAAATCAGTCTCTGCTTTTGGGGAAATACTCAACATTTCTGCAGGGGGAACCCAGTTTGCATTTTCTTCGGCCCATTCGGCCTCAAATTGAGCTTGAGTTTGGTCATCCCTTCTCTGTG
>JAAEPI010001098.1 GCA_024232835.1 Cytophagales bacterium | reverse complement strand
ACAACCTGAGCGGATTGAGAGATTTCTGGGAATGAGCAAGGGTCCTTTACCTGATGCTGCTTCTAAAGTTCTTTCAGCTGAAAGAACGGGAAGAACTCCAGCTATGAAAGGATTGACCATTGAGCAATGTGTGGTCTGGCAGCTGAAGGAATCAGTGTATCAATTGTTAAAGGTCCCTAAAGATCAGATGGCGATGGATGAAAACCTGTCTGATTTTGGATTTGATTCAATTTTGCTGGCAGAATTTGCCCGAAATTTGAGTGATAGTATCGGTATTGAGATAACTCCATCGCTGTTTTTTGGATATCCTACGCTTGAAAAATTAACTGAGTACTTGATGAGTGAACACGAGGAGGCACTAGGGGAGCTTTACGGGAAAGAAGAGAGTGATTTATCCAGTAGTTTGATTGTACCCCAGGCCGCAATATCGAAAAAAAGCAATCAAAGGATAAGAAGAAGGGTACGCTTTGGTAACAATCAGGAAAAAATAGCCATTATCGGTATGAGTGGGCGTTTTCCTCAAGCAAAAGACGTAGATGAGTTATGGAAACTTCTGGCAGATGGGAGAGAGGGAGTCCAAGAAATCCCTCTCGAACGTTTTGATTGGAGAGAGTATTATGACGAATCTGGTAAAGAGGGGCGTATCCAGTGTAAGTGGAGTGGGTCAATTGAAGGAGTAGCTGAATTTGATCCTCTGTTTTTTGAGATTTCACCCAGAGAAGCAGAACTGATGGATCCAAGACAGAGACTGCTGTTACAGGAATCCTGGAAAGCCTTGGAAGATGCGGGATATGGGAAATCACAACTGGAAACAAACAAGATTGGAATGTTTGTAGGTGTGGAACAGGGAGATTACCAACTTCTTGCTGGTTCCGGGAGTGTTACTTCGAAGCATGAGGCCATATTAGCAACTCGTCTTGCCGATTTTTTGAATTTAAGAGGTCCTGCAATGGCTATTAATACCGCATGTTCTTCAGGACTT
>JAAEPI010001097.1 GCA_024232835.1 Cytophagales bacterium | reverse complement strand
TAATTACCATGGCAGATTCAGGATTAATGCAAAGGATCAAGCTGAATTATTCAATGAATACTTCGAATATCAATTTTCTGATGCAAGTTGTGATGAAATTGATATTGACTACAGTAAAAACCTTGTTAATTATATTGATTTTAGTATCTGCAGAGTCCGAAAAATACTAAAAGATGTTGATGTTAATAAATCTGCTGGTCCAGATGGCATCCATGGCAAAGTTTTGAAGAACTGTCGGTTGAGTATTGCGTATCCTCTCTCATACATATTTAGAATTTCATACAACTTAGGGCAGATACCATCTGAATGGAAGTTGGCTAATGTTGTGCCTGTGCATAAGAAAGGTTCTAAAACATCGGTAGAAAATTACAGGCCCATATCACTTACTAGTCTTGTAATGAAAATATTTGAAAAGATTGTGAGGGATGAACTTTTAGCAAAATGCCATCACAAACTGGATCAAAGTCAGCATGGTTTCCTGCCTCAAAAGTCATGTACAACACAAATGGTAAATTACATTGACAGTCTGTCAGTTTCCATTAATAGCAATATTAGGACTGATGTGATATACTTTGATTTTGCCAAGGCTTTTGATTCAGTTAACCATGACGTTATTTTAGACAAATTAAAATTTGAATTTGGTATAGAAGGCACATTGCTGAAATTTATAATGAATTATCTAAAAGATAGAAAACAACGTGTTGTCATTGGAGGCTCTCAGTCAGACCTAAAGAATGTTAGATCGGGAGTCCCACAGGGCTCCATACTAGGTCC
>JAAEPI010001096.1 GCA_024232835.1 Cytophagales bacterium | reverse complement strand
TTGTGTGTCATTTATTGAGTTTGAGACAAAGAAGCTCAGTCAAACAAAGGGTGACTTTTTCTGCTCTACTCAAACACAGTTTGTGCACTGGAAGCAAAAAATACAGCAGCGGCACAGATCAGCAAATTCCAATATTAGCACAAAGCGAAATAAGAGACTAGCATGAGATTATTTTTTGATGTAGACAATGGCTTTTCCAACTCGTTATGATCAAAAGCAATAAATACAGCAGCGGCACAGACCAGCAAATTCCAATATTAGCACAAAGCGAAATAAGAGAATAGCATGAGATCATTTTTTATGTAGACAATGGCTTTTCCAACTCTTTATTGATCAAAATACTTAACTTAGTGTTATGGAAAGCCGTGAAAAGCCACAATCTATTTCATAAATAAGAAATTCCAATATTGAGAATGAGAATTATTCTATACTCGAATCCGTCATAAGCCACTTCATTGCTTGGCCAAATGGGGTATGTTTTAACTTTACAAACACATCTTGATTTGCCTTATCCAAATATACAATGTTTGGTAAAAGTAACCTATTGTGGCCAAACAAGGGTAGCTTGGTCAGAGAAACTTGCGCACAACACATGATACTATTAATGGAAATCAAAATCTGCTTTGATGTCATTTATAATCGAACACAGCCCTTCTATCACCAGGCACAGAATGGAGTGAACACTTTGGACTTCTGGGGTTTCACAAATTTTCTCACGAACTTGTTGGATTTTCTCTTTGATTATCTCAGCTCCATACGCAGCATGCTTCAGTTGCCAAACTTTACCGAGGTAAATTTTACATTTTTCCTTGGCACTTCTGACCTTTTCTCTGTCCATGGCCTCATCATGGAGCACTTAAAAATTGAACTATTACTTAATAAGCACTGGAAATAGGGCACTAGGTATACCTTCGATTCTCTTCAACATGTTTTCATTTTCTGATTTCGTTCTTCCCAGATCAAGAATGTATTCTGTGATCTTCATACCAGGAATGCTCAATTCATAAGTGGTTTGTGCAGTGGCCCAAATTCCATGTTATACTGCAGATCCCTGCAAACCCACAGAGTCAACTAATGGAGAAGAGGCATGTAACAAACCGGTCTAAATGGACCACCTGGTTGCCACAACGAATGGTACTTGGGTCCCTACTCCCCTGTTTGGCTCTCATCTCCCAGAGGGTTAACTGTGTGAGTGGGGACTTCAACACTGACTCGACGGGGTAATTCTGGGTATGGCAATGGTAATACAACCTCAGTAATGCAACCCTG
>JAAEPI010001095.1 GCA_024232835.1 Cytophagales bacterium | reverse complement strand
TGGCCTCAGCCATAGAGCTGTGCTTTACCTATAAAGTAAAATTGACCTATTATTGATTTGAATTGCACAGTGCCATTTGAACGATTTTTTGAAAACTATCCTGATTCCAGCCTAGAGATAGAGATTCTTCAATTAGTTTTTGATACGCTTGGCTACACCGATGAGGATGATTTTTATGAAGACTATGAAGGATGCATGACTGAAGAAGAACTCATTGAGAAGCAAGAAGAATTTTATGACAGGGAGAATCTAGGGGATTATTTGCATGACCCAACCAAGTATTACACCTATCCGGCGGAAGATCTTTATTGTTATCACTGGTGGGATATCACAGATATTTCTGAGATCAATAAAATACCAATAGAACAAAGGCTTGCGGAGAAATCAGCCGATGAATGGCTGAAAACTATTTTCCTTATAGTAACTCCTTATCTCCGGATAATTCTCAAGCAACAAAGTGGAAGGCTGTTCGTGAATCAATCAATACAGGTGACGCTGTGCTCTATCAACT
>JAAEPI010001094.1 GCA_024232835.1 Cytophagales bacterium | reverse complement strand
TTGAAACGATTCTTGGAGCGTTACTCTGGTTGCTCGGTATTGGTGGGCCTATTGCCCGTTCGGTGATTTCGACTATTATTTTCGAGGCCATAATTGGCCTAGCCGAAGACTACGCCGAGGAAGAAATTGGAGGATATAGTGTTGGAATATATGGAAAAATTCCTAGAACAAACAGAATTGTATATTCTTCGACCCCTGTACTACCTGTTGTTCGCACGAATGGAATAACATCGTTTGGGAACCTTGAATTTCGAGATGGCCGGCCATAGGGATTTGAAATGATTACTGCAAATTATAATTTCATTCTTCAGATCAATCAGGTAGCTATCAATAAAACCCTTAAAGCGTTTGTTGATGAGAATGTTATACCTTCTATTTTTAGTGGTGAGTATCGACATGAATCGAAAATACCGGGCTTAGACATTATTTTAGAGTACGATGCTGAATTGGACATACCTCAAGTACAAGTCTCAAGTAGGCATATTGATGGGTTGGAGATAGGCGGTGGATTCCATGGTAGTCTAAACTTATGTTTTGAATATAGCGATCCTTCTGGAATTGTTGAAAAAACAAGATACTGTCTTTTTAAAATCGATGTAGATGCGAATTTTGTTGGGACGACTCGAATTTCGACCATAAAGAGAGGTCAATTAACATTTCTTGCACTCGATTTCATATCCATTGACAGTCTTGATATCCCACTTGACAATTCGGA
>JAAEPI010001093.1 GCA_024232835.1 Cytophagales bacterium | reverse complement strand
TGAGAGAAAAGAACTTGGGAAAGCTCATCACCTTGGAAAGTTAATTTGTATTGTGGAATTGATTCCATTATGTATTCTTGATCATTGTCTATCCACTCCCATACCAAGCTGTATCCGCTTTGAAATGGAAAAACATTCTCGTTGAACTCGGATTGCTTGGCAAAACCAAGAGCTTCGAGCGGGCGAAGAAAATCCCATTCCAGATAACTTTGGAATTTTATAGAAGGAATTAAATATGATCCATAGGTCGAACAAATTTTATATAGTTTTTCAAAAGAGAGTGCGTGTTCATATTCCATAAGGCGAAGGCTGTCTAAAGTTAGCAAGGATATGGGACGTTGATCGTTGACAAACTGACGAGCCAAAATTACTGACCATATACGTTGCACCTCTTTATCAGAAACATTTTGCACATAATCAAGAAATCGTGACATCCAGTCATAAGACACATTTCTTGGAGTATCACTGGTGGATTGCTCATCAACAAGCTTTAAGGCTTCTTCTACAGTATCTTCTATATTAAGCTGCCTTTCAATCTCCCGAACTCGAACTCTATCACTTGTTCGTTCTAGCAGGTTTCTGGTCATTGTTTGACGAATGACATCTGCACAGGATTCTGCCTGAGCTCTTTTTATGAGAGCATAAGCTTCCGCATCCGCTTTTGCCTCAATTTCTTTTCTCAGAGACCTTGGTTTATAAAGTGAGCCAATACCCCGACTCACCTGTTGGATTATTGCAGTTGCAATTTGTCCAAGACCAGCCAAATCTCCCACGCAAAAATTACTTGATTGCTGGGGCAGATTTACTTTATCTTCACTAGCCATTGCTTTTCACCTAATTTTCGAGAAATATTGAATTTTTCTTGGAACTAAAGTGTTTCATCAAAAGCGAGGCGATTTCTTCTTTTCGCTTTCATGACCGTCTGACCGAAAAAAAATATAACCATGGATTATCAGGAAAACCTGGTTTCTATATATAGACACCAGGTTTCTATATCTG
>JAAEPI010001092.1 GCA_024232835.1 Cytophagales bacterium | reverse complement strand
GGTTGGCACGGACAAATTCCTTCGAACAATGGGAATCGGACAATATGCCAGAGAATCTGCAGAAGCATACGTGAAGAGAGGCGATAAAAGCCAACCATTAGTTGAGGCTTATATTGCTGGAATTAATAACTATATCGAAAATAATCCCAAGACGTTGGAGCACACTATTCTTGGAATTGATGTGGAACCATTCACTATTGAGAATCCATTCGAAGTGCTCACCTATATAGCCTTTGGTTTTGCAAATGCACATAAGACAGATCCTTGGCTTACTGAATTATCTGCCAAGTTGGATTCATCCTACATTGCTGATCTCAACATCTACCATTACGAAGGAGAATCCATATTAAAGAATTTTGATGATCGATATAGCCTTATCTCTGAAGAGACGGTAGCATTACTCGAAAAGTTAAACGTCCCCCAATTTATTGGAAGTAACAGCTGGGTTCTTTCTGGCAAAAAAACCAAATCAGGGAAGGTACTTTTAGCGAACGACCCTCACATTGGCTTTTCCCAGCCTTCTGTTTGGTATGAAGCTCATATGGTAATGCCAAAAAGTGAATATTATGGCTATCATTTGGCAGGATTTCCCTTTGCCCCCCTATTTCACACCTCAACCGTTGCAAATGGGATAACCATGTTTGAAAATGATGATCTTGACTTCTATGTAGAGACGATACACCCAGACGACTCCAATCAATACAAATACAAAGGCGAATGGACGAAGATGACATCCAGAGAGGAAATCATCAATGTCATGGATGGAGAAGATGTAAAGTTCACCATTCGATCTACCAATCATGGACCTGTTGTCACTGATATTCTACTTGAAGAACCTTTAGAGGATATTGTAAGTATGTACTGGGTCACGACAAGAATGGAAGGTGTAGTAATGGAAGCTATGTATAAACTCTCTTTAGCTGAAAATCTATCTCAAATGGAGGAGGTTGCCTCCAAGGTTCATGGGCCAGGCCTCAACATCATGTATGGAGATGCAAATGGGAATATCGCCTGGTGGGCAGCTGGAAAATTGATCAAAAGAAGAGATGAACAATCTAGTAAAACCTACTACGATGGATCAACTGGACTGGACGATCCCGACAGTCACTATGGATTCGATAAAAATCCACGTGCCATCAATCCAGATTGGGGATATGTGCATAGCGCCAACAACCAACCTGACACAGTCGATGGAGTCCTCTACTCAGGATATTATCTACCCGATGATAGAGGAGAACGAATCGCTGAATTGCTTGATGGACAGGAAAAATGGTCAGTTGATGAGGTGAAAGAGATGATGCTAGACATAAAGTCAAAACTATTTGAAAACGTGAAAGACATTATGCTGGATGCTGTCAAAGACTCAGATGAATCAGAGTTAATTTCAAAACTTACAGAGTGGGATGCCACATTCTCCAATGACGACTTTCGACCTGTCGTATTCAACAGATGGATGTACGAAATATTGGAAGCCGCTATGTTGGACGAAATGGGTGAAAGCCTGTGGGAGTTATCCAAGGAAACCCAAGATTATAAAGGGATGATAGAGCATTTACTAAAGAACGAAGAATCCAAGTGGTGGGATGATACCAATACCTCAGAAGTAGAATCGAGAACACTCATCATTAGTCGTGCTTTTTCGGAATCACTCGTTGCACTAAGGGAAAGCTGGGGCGAAGACTATACTAGTTGGAAATGGGGTGACAGCCACCTCCTAACCCATCCTCATGCGCTCGGCTCCAAACTTAGCTTCCTGAACGTGGGTACTTTCAATGTATCAGGCACCAACGAAGTAATTAACAACCTCATGTACACGTGGACTGGCGACAAATATCAAAATGTAGTTGCAGGCCCATCCACTAGACGAATCATTGATTTTTCTGACATCCGAAATAACAGCTGGAGCATTCTGCCTACCGGACAGTCGGGAAATTATTTTAGCCCGTATTATGATGACCAGGCAGAGATGTTTGTCAATGGTGTATTCAGAAAAATGATCATGAATCATGAAGAAATTAAAAATTCGAAAAATAAATTAACCCTGTCACCGGACAAATGAAACTCATAGAGACTCAGCTTGTTTATCCGGATAAGTAATTATGACGAATGTCTTGAAAAGACGGATTAACTTTACATCTCTAAACACAAAAATAAAATGGATAACAAAACAAGATTTATGCTTTTCATCGGAGTAGCGATACTGCTGGTTCTTATGATCGCAGGTAGCAGTATTTTTTACAAAATAGAAGCACACGAACGTGCGGTACTTTTTAAATCACTCAGTGGAGAATTAATGAAAGACGATATCATCCAACCTGGATGGAACATAAAAGCACCTTGGAATGACATCTACAAATACGAAGTGTCTGAGCAAACAGTAGAGGAAAACATGGATGTATTGGACAAGAATGGTCTGAATATCACTGTGGATGTTACTGTTCGATTTCATCCAAAGTACGATAAAATCGGAGAACTTCAGGAGAATTTCAGAGGTGATTATATGAACCGTCTGGTTGTTCCAGAAACCCGTTCGACAGTTCGACAAGTAATGGGAAGGTATACGGCTGAAGAAATATATTCAACCAAACGACCTGAAGTAGAAGCGGCAATTAAAGAAGAAAACAGACTGGTACTAGGTGCTGTTGGAAACGAAGTTGAAATGAGAAGCTTGCTAATACGCTCGATCAAACTTCCAGATCAGATCAAACAGGCAATCGAAAACAAGTTGAAGCAAGAGCAGGAGGCACTGGCTTATCAGTTCAGGTTGGACAAAGAAAAAAGTGAAGCGGAAAGAAAGCGAATTGCAGCAGAAGGAGAGGCAAAAGCCAACCAAATTATCAATAGCAGTTTGACCAATGCACTACTTAAAATGAGAGGAATTGAAGCTACTCAGGATTTAGCGAAATCGCCAAATGCTAAGGTGGTGGTTATCGGTAGTGGGAAAGATGGAATGCCACTAATTTTAGGTAACAATTAGTAGGATTTCTCCTGAGAATTTAGTATAATAGGAAGCACAAAGAACAGTAAAGAAAAGTTAGTATAAATGTCAAAAACAGCCAATATCTCGATAAACGGACAATCTTATGATCTGCCACTAGTTGAAGGATCTGAGCAAGAACAAGCTATAGATATTAGCAAGTTTCGAGGACAGTCTGGAGTGATCACCATTGATCCGGGATTTAAGAATACGGGTTCAACTCAAAGTGCAATTACATTTCTGGACGGAGAAAAAGGAATCCTTAGATATCGTGGATATCCTATTGAACAGCTGGCTGAAAAATCGTCTTTTCTGGAAGTTTCCTATTTGCTGATCTATGGTGAGCTTCCTAGTTCATCAGAGCTTGAAAGCTTTGCTTCTGAGATTACTACTCACACGATGGTGAATGAAGACATCAGGAAAATACTTGATGGCTTCCCATCTAGTGCCCATCCTATGGGTGTTTTGAGTTCGTTGGTAACAGCACAGACAGCTTTCTACCCAGCCAGTCTGGATCCAAATAGATCACCTGATGAGATCAACATTGGCATTATCAGGCTACTAGCAAAAATGCCCACCTTCGCAGCTTGGGCATTTAAAAAGCAAAAAGGTCATCCACTCATTTACCCGAATAACCAACTCGATTATTGTAGTAATTTTTTGAATATGATGTTTGGCTTGCCTGCAACACAATATGAAGCTGATCCGGCTGTAACAAGTGCGCTCGACCAATTATTGATTCTTCATGCAGATCATGAGCAGAACTGTTCCACTTCTACGGTGAGGATTGTTGGTTCTTCTCAAGCGAGCTTGTATGCTTCTATCTCAGCAGGAATCAATGCGCTTTGGGGGCCATTGCATGGAGGTGCAAACCAAGCTGTGATTGAAATGCTGGAAAACATCAAAGCAGATGGTGGTGATACTAAAAAGTGGATGGCCAAAGCCAAAGACAAGGATGATCCGTTCCGTTTGATGGGGTTTGGACATAGAGTCTACAAAAACTTTGATCCACGAGCTCGAATCATAAAGAAAGCTGCTGATGATGTGCTCGAAAAGCTTGGGGTCGTTGATCCGATCTTGGATATCGCCAAGGGACTTGAAGAGGAGGCGCTAAGTGATCAGTATTTTGTGGATAGGAAGCTTTATCCAAATGTAGATTTCTACAGTGGTATTATATACCGTGCCTTAGGAATCCCTACCGACATGTTCACTGTGATGTTTGCCCTGGGAAGACTGCCCGGTTGGATTGCTCAATGGAAAGAGATGAGAGAGAATGGAGAACCAATTGGTAGACCCAGACAAGTGTATGTAGGTGAGACAGATAGGAATTATATAGACATATCGAGCAGGTAATAATCTTATCGAAAACTCAGAAAGCCTCAATTCCAATTTAGAATTGAGGCTTTTTTTATGATCATAATCAAGCACCTTGGAGCAAGCCAGTTTGCCGACAAAGGCAGGCTCGCGAGGTATGAATTTGGGGAAACACTTCCTCATTCGATGCAAACATCAGAGAATGAAACCCACTGGTGAGATTAAACTACATTTTCCATTTATCAATAAGCCATTTCACAAGACCTACATTCACAAGAACTATCAGAAATAAGGCCGGGAGCCCACCAAGATTACTGAGCATGCGCACCCCGTCTATGCCTGAGTAGCTGACCATCACCCAAGCTACCAACCCAATAATACCACCCCATAGAAATTTGATTAGTATCGGCGGGCTTGGAGCCTCCGGGGAAATTCCAAATGAACTAATACCTGACATGGCTTCTGTGGAGGAATCTGCTGCTGTCACATAGGAAATATACATGGTGACAAGGAAGATGACCAACAACAACCACGCGCCAGGTAGGTAATCAAATATTTGATAAATGATAGCTTCGGGTCCCTTTGAACCAAGCAACCCAACTAAATCCAATTGTCCACTTGACTCAAGGTGGAGGGATGTACCACTGAAAATAGACATCCAAAGGATACTAAACGCGGAAGGTATTAGCCAATTAAAAAGTAAAAACTGACGTACAGTATAGCCATAGGAAATTCTACCTAAGAAAAGACACGTTACTGGAGCCCATGCCATCCAAATAGCCCAATAAAATGTGGTCCAAGCATGTGTCCAACTCTTGTCATTAAATTCCCCCAAGGAGAGGCTGTGTGGGATAAAATTCTGCACGTATGATTGTATTCCTATGATGAAACCATCGAATATGACTCTGGTAGGGCCGAAAACCATCATAAAACCGCAAAGAATAACGAATATAAAAAAATTAATTCCTGATAAAATTCGGATTCCCTTAAGTAGACCACTTGCCGCAGAAATGGTGAAGCTTAGCACAATTAATAAGGTCATTAGTGCCAAAGAAAATGGGCTGACATCTGTATCAAATATTTTCGCCCAACCGCCTGCTAAACTTAAGATACCAGCCCCGAGAGCTGCCGACATACCTGCAACCAGAGCGAATAAACAAATAGCATTTAATACCCTATCCCACGCTTTCACTCGCTGCAGAGATGAAAACGAAAACAGCATAGTATTCAGTGAAAATGGCAATTTTCTATTATAGTAACCAATTGCAAACATCAGTGCCGGAACGGCGTAAATGGCATAGGGTGTAAAGCTCCAGTGCATGAACATGGTAGACATGGCGAATTCAAAAGCAGCTTCAGGACTTTGTGCCGCAGTATGCCCTCTCGGCGGAGAAGTAATATGATAGAGCGGTTCAGAAACTCCCCAAAAAAGGATACCAACAGCAATAGTGGTACAAAGAATGATCGAAAACCAGCGCCATTTAGTCAGAATGGGAACCGCATCTTCTCCTCCTATTTTTATTTTACCTAAAGGAGACACAGCAACAACCAAACAGAGTACCACCATGAAAAAAGCCGTATAACTAAATGCCAAATCAAAATGATCGAGTATCCATTGGTTAGCACCCGTCGCATATGAAAGGAATTGATCTGAATCAGCAAGGCTATAAATCAGAGCCGACGTTAAAAGCACGAATGGTGGCCAAAATACCCAGTGATTCAATTTAGCAAACAGTGCTTTCATGGCCATTATCTCAAGTTATGTGTTTTAGTTAAAAAACCCAGTATATTGTGCGCCCTATGGAAATTGACGAGCTAAAAAAACTGGCTAAAGCAACTGCTCAAAACGCCTATTCACCTTTTAGTAAATTTAAAGTTGGAAGTGCGATTTTAACTACAAATGGAGATGTGTTTGCTGGGTGTAATATCGAAAGCAGTTCCCTGACTTTCAATATTTGCGCAGAGAGGAATGCAATTTCGAATGCGATAAGTGGAAAAGGTAATATCCAGATTGAAAAGGTTGTCATATACACGCCCACCCAAAAGGCCGCTTCACCATGCGGATCATGCAGGCAACTCATTTTTGAATTCGGAAAGGACGCCTCAGTATATAGCCATTGTGATTCTGAAGACTATATTCAAATGAATATAAGAGAACTCCTACCAGCGGCATTCGATTTCAGCGAACAATAAAAAGCCCCAATTGCTCGGGGCTTAAATTTGTGACAATCAACTAGGATTCTAATTTCAATATCCTCAATTTCTCTGACCATGATGCTGACCATTTCCATTCCCTTCTAATCCATCGTTTCTATAATCATTATCCCGTCGTTTATGTTTTTTGTGCCTTTTTCTCTCACTATGTCCCTTGAGATGCCTTTTCACTTTATATGGTGTTCGCACAACGACAAATCCATATCCTCTTCTTATTCGTTTGTAGTATGTCCCATTTGATTTATAGATAACACCTTCGTGCGTTTCGATCTGATCAGCATATCCTGGAATAAAACTCACTCAGATTCCAATTGGAGCGTCTATTTCCCTGAATCCATAGTTTCCTCGGGTATAAAAGACTCCATTCTTAAAAATAAACATCCTTCCCTGATGGAATACTGCAGCAGATCGGTGATGGCTATATCCACCCGAATGATGATTAAAATGTAGTTGTTTCGATTTTGGAGGGTGCTTGGCCTCCACTCCTTGAGCAGAAATCATAAGAATTACTATCAATCCGACAGCAAAAGCATTCTTATAATCGTTTTTCATGACTTCTATCTGTTTAGTTCGGGACTTAGACAGACGGAAGTTGGAATGGTTTAATTCCTAATAAAATGAATAGATCAATTGGTTCATTGACAGGCTACTTGTTAGCGTTAGGTCAATATTTTTTATTCAATATCTCACTATAGATAATAGCCTTCCGTGCACTATCCGTAGTTTGAAGGCTTTCACGAATTTCATCTGCTAGTGTTGGCTCTGTTTCCACTTCTAAGCCTTTGAACATCTTCTTTGAAACATAATCATCATCTGGTTCAAATTTATGATCATGACCAGGTTCAAATTCGGCAGCTCTGGCTACCGACTCTTCATAAATTCTTCTGGATTCATCATCTGCAAAATGGCGAATTCTTTCTTTCTTCGTTGGCTCCTCTTTGAGTGCTTCCTCATACACAGGTTCCGAATTTTTCTCTTCAATTACCTCGGGTTCTACAGTATCTGCTCTGCCCTCCGTAATTTCTTTCAACAGATCTTCAAAGGAAACAGGTTTTTTCTGTTGTTGAGGACGATTAGATTCCTTGGGTCTTTCTGACGACTCAGGCTGAGGCTGGTTCTTCTTTTTTTTTCTCCTTGTCAGGAAATAAATAACTGCAGCTATAATGTAGAACCAAATCTTATTATCCTCCATACGTATGAATTTACAAGATCAAATCTAGCGTTTTATATTCGCTTCAAAAAACTTCAAACTGTGGATATCTTGAGGATAAAGTTTGGAATTTAAATTCTAATTTTGTCGGCTTCAATTTTGAATTTTTTTTACAGTTCTATTTGTTGCCTAGACAACAATATGTCACAATTAGTAAAATGATTTTTACATTTAGAAACCCACTAATTAGTTAGTTACTAGATACTAAAAGAATGCAATTAACCAAGTTAGAAATTAAAGGTTTCAAAAGTTTCGCCGATCGGGTGGTCATCAATTTTGATGATGGCATCACAGGTATCGTCGGACCAAATGGTTGTGGAAAATCCAATGTTGTGGATGCCATTCGCTGGGTGCTGGGTGAGCAACGAGCAAGATTATTGCGTTCAGAAAAAATGGAAAACGTCATTTTTAATGGAACGAAGAGCAGAAAGCAGACACAGCTCGCTGAAGTCTCACTCACATTCAACAATACAAAGAATCTGATTCCAACAGAGTATTCCCAGGTTACCATCACCCGCAGATACTATCGTTCAGGAGAAAGTGAGTACATGCTCAATGGAGTTGCTTGCCGACTCAAGGATATCAACAACCTATTTCTGGATACTGGGATTTCATCCAATAGCTATGCCATCATAGAGTTGAAGATGGTCGATGATATCC
>JAAEPI010001091.1 GCA_024232835.1 Cytophagales bacterium | reverse complement strand
GTAGGGCAATCGCATTAAAATAATTGTCCTGTTAATATGTTAGCGAGGTACTTGTCATCCCATCCTGCCCTGAGACGTTTATTTTTAACTCCAAGTTTTACGCTTTTGTCTTGTTTAATAAGGTTTAGGGCAATATGTCTCAAGACGGCCAGATTCTCCGGGGCATTTCCTTTGCGTACCCTTGACTCATCCTCGCGAAATGCAATATCAAGCACCCAATGCAGTGAATTCTCAATGCTCCAATGGTTTCTGACTGCTTCTGCAAATCGTTTGGCATCATTTTCAATGCTGCTAATATAGTAACGATGTTCAATTGATGTACTTCCATTAACTTGACGCTCAGATTGCACAACACCTATGACATTCAATCCTTCCCATTCATCCACCCGGGTTAATTCTTCAATATCATCAGTGGTCAAATAGCAACGGATTTCCTTACGGCCATGATTGACTTCTTCTGTTTCATAATATTCGTAAGCTGAACTTTTCAGCATTTCTTTATCTATTTGACCAAAATGCTCTACCACTTCATCCATGAGGCTTTCTTGATTACCTTTAAGCCCTAAAACATAATCCCCTTGCTGATCAATGATTTGCCTGGCAATCTTCTTCTGGCAACCCATGGCATCGATACTCACAATGCAGCCTTTGATGTCTAACATCTTCAGCAATTCCGGGATGGCTGTAATCTCATTTGATTTTTCTTCTGTTTTCACCTGGCCCAAAACCACCCGGTTTTTTGAGGCCCAGGCGCTAACCATGTGAATTGCAGATTTGTTTGAACTACGATCATGAGAACGACGAAGCTTTTTTCCATCAATGGCAATTAGTTCACCCTTTGAAACCTCGAAGGCAGCCCGGACCCAATTCACGAAGCAATTCTGGAATTCAGAAGGACTGACCAAGGAAAAAACCCGGCCAAATGTGTCATGAGAAGGAATCCCATTCGGCAATTCAAGAAAAGTCTTTAACCACTTGTATTTTGCCTTTCCAAATGATTCAATAGCCACCCAGTCATTTGCTCCGCAAATAATAGCGCATATTGCGATTACAAAAATATCTATTAGTTTATGCTTCTTCTTACGGTCTATCCGAGGATCAGTTAATTTTGAAAAATGATCAGCAATTGACGAAGATCGAGTATTATCCATGATATACCTCCCGATTGAATGGTTGAAATTTCCAAACCTATTCTTTCGAAATCGGGAAGTAATGTCCAGCACTTTTTTTACCAAGCTATTATACTAACTACAAAACTGCACCTCATTGCATATAAGTTAGTGATACCAATCAATTTTTAATGCGATTGCCCTAACGTTCAGGGTTAATTGCTTTTTTGATTTCGCCCCTACTTCATTGATTTTATAGAGT
>JAAEPI010001090.1 GCA_024232835.1 Cytophagales bacterium | reverse complement strand
TTTTTTAGTGAACTATCCAGCGACACTAGTAAGTCACTTCGCGATTCAAGTACCAATGAAACTTGGGATAAATGGATAAATTGATATCGCTATCGATAATAATGGATTCGTTCTGACAAATTATCGAAAGCTTTGTGAAGTGTACGTGAAGAGATGGCTGAGGGATCGAGAAGTCTGGAAGAATGCTCATTTGAAAATGAACTGATCACATAATCTGTAAATGTCAGCTATCCGCTGTATATGAAACATGAGATCATGAGTTGAGATGTGACTTATACAAACAAATGGATTATCAGATGCCTACTGAACTAGATGATATTCGAGATCGGATTAGAGAATTTGCTAAAAACAGAGATTGGGACCAGTTTTTCCCAACCTATTAAGGCTGGTATAAAATCCCACGAATTACCTTGCAGAACCACTATCCTATTTTGGGGTAGGTATCACGGGGAAAAAAATAGCCATATCCACATCCGCTTACCGAGTGATATTAATATCACAAATTAGTAAGCCAGCTACGGCTAGTCTGGGGGGGTATCAGAAAATAAGTGGAGAGTTGATACTCCCCCTATATATGTACTTTATGTATATATTGTAGTTGCTGTACTTTATGTGCTTTTTGTGTCTTTTACAGGTATAGCAAGGTTTTCAGGCTTCAAACCAGACTGGTAAATCCACAATTTGGTCGGAATCAGATTCTAAAGAATACAAAAATTACATATTCCCCCCCCCCACATATTTGGTGGTTAATCCGAAATAAAGGTTGATTGCTAAATCTTTGATATTAATATCACTGACAACAGACTAGCTTAACTGAGCCATGGATATGGATAACCATTACAACTCCCTCCTAAAATTCATCACTGATAAACGCAAGATGCGTATGCAGCATATCTCCCAGCCAGTGATGCTGATGACCCTGCTACGAAATGGTGGGAAGGCCCCCATCACCCAGATAGCCAAGGAGTTCTTAAGCAGGGACGAATCCCAGATTGATTACTACGCCCACATTACCAAGGCTATGCCCACCAAGGTCTTAAAAGGCCACGGTATCGTCGACCGGGATAAAGATGATATTAGCCTCGTTAACTATGGCGACCTCTCAGAGAGCGAAATACAAAGCCTGATAGATGCCTGCCAGCATAGACTTGATGACTACCTAGACTCGCATGGTCAAAGTGCCTTTGATCATCGCAAAAAGTCTTCTGGTTATATCTCCGGTACGCTCAGATATGAGATATTAAAGAAGGCAAAGTTCAGGTGCGAACTATGCGGGATATCCGCCGATGAGAAAGCATTAGAGGTAGACCATATCCTACCGAGGAATAAAGGCGGAGGGGACGATTCCAGCAACCTACAGGCACTCTGCTATTCCTGCAATGCTATGAAGCGGGACAGAGATGATACAGACTTAAGGAATATTAGAGACTCCTATTCACACCGTGAAACGGGATGCCTTTTCTGCGAGATACCAGAGGAAAGGATTATCGCTGAGAATGAATTAGCTTATGCCATCCGTGATGGTTATCCAGTTACCGGTTTGCATACCCTCGTTATACCTAAACGACATGTATCTTCATACTTCGATTTGGGGCGTCCCGAGATTAATGCGTGTAACATGCTGTTAGAATCTATAAAGCAGGATATTCAAGCTACTGATACAAATGTGACAGGGTTCAATATCGGCATTAATGATGGAGAAGATGCGGGGCAGACCATTTTCCATTGCCACATTCATTTAATCCCGCGAAGAAAGGGAGATGTGGAAGAGCCTCGCGGTGGTATTCGAGGAGTTATACCGGATAAACAAAAATATTAAAAATATGAAGGCTTCAACTAGATTATGAATATTCAAAGAATTTCTCAGCAATTAGAGCAATTTGCAGAAGAACGGGACTGGGATAAGTTTCATAGCCCCCAAAATCTTGCTATGGCTATAGAGATGATGAGTTGTGTGACACGATTATAATAAAAACATACAGAACCCTAATGATTGACCATTTATCTCAATGCAACTTAAAGATTCTACGAGTGGGCTTTATCTAGTTTGGGGTGCTTACAAGTGATTTGATAAAACTATGACACGGCAAGAACTTCTACAACAATCAGGTACTTTTTTGGCGCGTTTTGCGTACGAGGTGAAAGTCGCTAACGCTATGGGGCTATTCGACATAAACACCGTCGCAGAGGATTTCCTTATCCCCATCTTCAAGATAGCTTTCGACTGCCCTGATCTGTGCAACCAAAACCGCATCCAAATGAACTTTCCAGCTGTCGATCTAGGATGCAAAACTAGCAAGACCTCTATCCAAATCACTTCTGACTCTTCAAGCAGCAAAGTGTGTGATACGTTGGAAAAATTTGAATCTCACGGTCTTGGCAATAATTTTGACAGTCTCTTCGTGTATGTAATAACAGAGAGACAGAAATCGTACACCTCCCAAAAATTGAAGGAAGCGGTGAACAGCCTGTCAATAGAGTTCGACCCCTCGAGCGACATTCTCGACTTTCAAGATTTGGCGAAAAGGCTTGGTGAGCTTACTAACGAGCAACTCGAACACATCAATAGCCATCTCGAAGTAGAGTTCAAAAAGACAGACGTAAATCTTCAATTTCGAAGCAATTTGGACGCGTTCCTCGGTGTTAACCAACAAAAGATAGAAGATGAGAAGCGAACAAAGAAATATATTCCCTCGGTCTTTGTGGAAACCTCAGAAACGAAAGAGGAGATGCGGTATTTCGCAAATCCCATGTTCTTCTACAGGAAGATCGATGACGATCTTCGACGAATTGACCTAGCCTATTTCAATCAGCTCCTAAGCATGGCCAAAATCGAACCCGTTGCAGACAGTTTAAGCGAAATCACCACTTTGGAGGCGCCAAATAGTCTGCCTGAACTTCGGGCACGTCTGGTCCAACAAAGTACTACACTTGAAGCTATCCAAGAGCATGTTTCTCCATTCTCTTGGAATGGTGACCGTGCAGAGCGGTATGCACCTAGCGACTATTTGACTGGCTATTGGGAGGTATTTCGGCATAGCATCGAATCAAATGGAAGTGGGGTCTTCAGTTCTATTGAGAAGGTCACCAAGAAAATTGGAATAACCCAAGCTAAGATTTTTTTAATTACAGGCATGGCGGGGCAAGGAAAAACTAACTTCGTCTGTGACTTGATTGAAAATCAATTTAAGGTATTTGAGGTTCCAACAATCTTTATCCCTGCTCGCTCGTTGAACGACTATCCCGGCCCCAACCGAATTCTGTCGTACGTAATAAATAATCGGTTTGCACCCGATGTCACAAGTCTTCATGACCTTTTCACACTATTAAACAGTGTTGCCGATGAGTGCCAAAAACCGTTTATATTAGCCATCGACGGTATTAACGAAGTTGGTGATCTGGATGGATTTGTCGCCGAGCTCAGAGTCTTCCTTGAAGCCTTGTGTCAGTATGATTTCGTAAAGATCGTTATAACCTGTCGCAGCGAATTTTTTAGTCACAAATTTGCGGGTGTATTTGAACCTCAATTCTCCAATCATCTGTATCGTGTGCAAGACCTTCGTAGCGAGATGTCGGACGAAAATAGATCTCGGCTAATAACCGCTTACCTTCGTCATTTTGAAATCAATGCCAGCTTTTCCAAGCATGCAATGGAGTTCTTGAAAAACGATCTCATTTTGCTACGGATTTTTTGTGAGATACATGAAGGCAACAATATTGGATATGTGCCAGATATTTATAAGGGAGATATATTCGAGGGTTATCTGATCAAGAAGATCGACGAGTTTCCAACGTCTTCAAAGCAGAAAGCGTTAAATTCGCTATACAAAATTTGTACCCGGATGTTGGACGAGGAAAATTTTTCGCAGATACGTGTTGAGGGTTTTGATGATTCTGAACAGCAAATTATCGAACAAATGATAGGTGAGGACATCATCCTTCGTAGGGAAGTTCCATCTACCGATCTTGCATCGTTGGGCGTCGAAAATATTTCATTTACATATGATGAATTGAGAGACTTCTTGATAGCCTACTATACAGTTGCTGAGCTAGGTGAGTCACATCCCACACAAGTAGCAGCAATCTTTGAGAAAATCCCCAAGTGGCCCATCTATGAAGGTTTTTTCCGTTACGCTTATGTTTTGGCGCGCAAGAAAAATAGCGACACAGTTTTAGCCGCTTGTGAGGCTTCGGACAACTTCGAAAATCATTATCTGAACAATTTGTCACTTTTGTCAGCAGACATTCAAACACCCGATGATGTGAATCGAGTAGAGAACGTTTTGAAGGACAGCACTGCGGAAGATGATCTCAAACATATTGCTTGGTTCCTGTTCAGAAAAAGAGAGGGCTCGGAGCATCTCAACATACGAATTTTACTCGATCATGTTAGCAGGTTAGATGAAGAAGAGTCTGAGCGATTCATGAGGGCGATATTTTCGAATTCCCACGATTTTGGGGGCGATGCTTGGCGGGATAGAGTTAGCCATCTACTCAACAGCTTGAAAGACTTAAGCGATGAACAAAAATTTGGGTTGGAGGTTCCGGTGTTAGCACTTACTCTGCATTTTGTACCTTATGCCCGATGGGATGAAAGGGAGACTACACTCAACTTCTTCACAAAGTTTCGGCATACGCAGGTAATTGGTGACGCTATTGATGCCTGTAAAAATGCGGCCTCTGTGAAAGTGCAGAACTGCTTGAAAGAAATAGCAGAGGAACGGCCAGAACTATGAGAGATGAGATAAAATTGTTTCTCCCAACTTCATGGGAACCCAATCGGGAAGAGTTTCTTACAGTATTGGGGTTATCTCGTGGAGGTCTCGGCGAGCAGATTTTCGGAAACGTCTACGACGCGCTTTTTGTCGCATCCATTGAGGTCAAAAGTGATTTCAAGAAGTATTATTCCGTCGAGTATGCGAATTTGGGAGAGTATCTGGAAATTCGATATGGGATAACTTTAAGTGAAGAGGATTTTGAAGCGGATCGTGTGTTTTTGGTGGCTTGGGTGCCACAAGTCATTGATGACAATTACGAGGATAGCAAGCTAGGTGCTGTACTTGAGTGCATTGAAAAGTTGGAGGAGACTCAGAATGAAGGTCAAACTTGATTTTGTTTCGAACAGTTCGTCGACATCGTTTGTATACATCTCAGACGAGGAGTTAAGTGAAGATGTTTTTCTCGAAGCAGCCGGTGTGGACAGAGAAGGTCCTGTCGGGGATTTATTTTGTCAAATGTACTACGAAATCAGCACAGCTATCCGGCACTACGGAAAACAAATCACGACCAAAGAGGCCGCCGAGGTCCTCGCTGGATCACATGACTTCACGCCTGAGGTTGTCGAGAAAATGAAAGATGCAATCGACCAAGGAAAGAGTGTCGTCACTTCATCGCTGAGCAGCGATGGTCCTCTCGCAGAATCGCTTCTATGCGTGGAGATGTTTGAGATCGAGTCAGATCGCTTCTATATCAACGCCTATAACAATTATTGGTAGTCACGTGCTTAAAGCCATTCGCTACAAGAGCTTGGGTTATACGTCGTTTTTCAATCCGGATACCGGGTTCTTTGCCCGAGTTCCAGATAAGAAAGAGAAAGACCCGTTCTGGTCACCACACGGACCGGAGCTAATGGATATTTCAATTACGAATTGGTGTGATAAGGGGTGCTCATTTTGCTACAAATCGTCGACTAGGAGTGGTGAACACATGGCGTTGGTTGGCTACAAGGGTTTGATAGATCAGGCAGCAGATATGGGGACGTTTCAAGTAGCTTTGGGGGGTGGAAACCCTAACCAACATCCAGACTTCATTGAGATTCTTGAGTACACAGCATCCAAAGGAGTAGTTCCGAACTACACTACGAACGGTCGTGGGCTGAGTGATGAAATCCTCGATACCACACGAAAGCATTGTGGTGCTGTCGCTATTTCTGCATACCCACCGTATGAGGAAACTTCTAAGACAATCAAGAAACTTATCCACAACGGTATCAAAACCAACGTTCATTTCATATTGGATGCCGTCAGCATCGACACAGCAATAGACTGGCTCAATGAGCCAACCGAATTCCTGAGGGGCATTAACGCCATTGTCTTTCTGAACTACAAACCATCTGGTCGAAAAGTGTTTGAGAAGAAGCTCTTGCGACACAGTACAAGGTTGGAAGAGTTTTTCAGACTAGCTACGTCACCTCAGAGAAAATTGAAGGTTGGTTTTGATGCTTGTTGCGTAAGCGGAGTGTTTGCACGCACGGATACCAACAAATCAATGGTTGATGCTTGCGACGCGGGTAGATTCTCGATGTACGTGTCAGAGGACCTGAAGGTTTACCCCTGTTCTTTCCAGACTGGTTTGGCGGAAGGCGATCAGTTGGACAGCGAGACAACACTCCTAGACATTTGGACAAAGTCTCGAAACATGGGATTGTTTCGAAGTTACTTTAGTTCGGACCGCTGTGGAGGGTGCAGCCACCGTTCAACTTGTATGAATGGTTGCCCATTATTTGATGAGCTTGTTGTTTGTGGAAACCGATGAATTTCTTACGTACATACAAACCGCACTGGAGACTATGTCGAAACAAATCTGACAAATCGGTGCGAAGCTGTCTTGTTGGGAGAGCACAAACTTCGCGTTCAAATTTCAGATAGGGAATATTTGTGTGATTCGTAGACATCCTTTCACTATTATGGGGTGTTATGAACAGAGAAATTCAACAACGTTTGGTCTGGGTTAAGCTTTACGAAGAAACAAAAGATGCAGGCTTTGTCTGTCGTCGATGTGGTATATCACGACCC
>JAAEPI010001089.1 GCA_024232835.1 Cytophagales bacterium | reverse complement strand
GTTTTACTAAAAACAGATATCCCTTATTTAAAACTGCATAACAAGGGAAAGGTAAGAGAGATATTCGAGATTGATAACAATCTCTTGCTTGTCGCTACTGATAGAATTTCAGCATTTGACTACATCCTGCCAAATGGCATTCCGCATAAGGGCAAAGTCCTTACACTCATGTCAGAGTTCTGGTTCAAGCTCACAAAAGAGTTAACGGAAAACCACTTAATCACGATGAATATCGATGAAATTGATAAAATAACAAAAGAAGACAAGGATCTTCTAAGAGGGCGCTCCATGCTCGTAAAGAAAGTTGAGGTAATCCCGATTGAATGTATAGTAAGAGGCTATCTCGCCGGTTCCGGCTGGAAGGAGTATAAAGAGCATGGGACTGTCTGCAAGATAAATTTACCTGACAACCTGAAAGAGAGTGACAAGCTGCCTGAGCCTATCTTTACGCCATCAACAAAAGCAGAATCCGGACACGACGAAAATATCTCTTTTGAGGAAGCCGTCAAGATTACGGGAAGAGAGCTCGCAGAAGAAGTAAGACAAAAAAGCATTGCGATATACAAGAAAGCAAGCGAATACGCCCTGACAAAAGGAATTATAATTAGTGATACGAAATTTGAATGGGGCAAATATGGTGATAAAGTAATTCTAATTGATGAAGTACTAACGCCAGATTCTTCCCGCTTCTGGCCGCTGGAAAGCTATTCCCCCGGAAAATCACAACCATCTTTTGATAAACAATTTGTCAGGGATCATCTGGAGAAATCAGGATGGGACAAACAATCCACTCCTCCTTCACTACCTGAAGACGTAATCCGAATTACATCTGAAAAATATCTTGAGGCTTACGCCAAGCTTACTGGTGAAGAAATTGTAAAGTAAGCAACACTCCGACAAAGCATTACCTGGATTTTTTCACATCAACCCTTTTACAATACTTGGAAATTTTGCATTTGCTGCACCACGGTGAAATCGGAACACATAGATTTTGACCATATGTTACCAGGAGGTCATTGTAGATTAGCCAGTATTTT
>JAAEPI010001088.1 GCA_024232835.1 Cytophagales bacterium | reverse complement strand
GGGATGAAAGTATGGAGACGATTGGCCTAAATTTACGAGAGCTAAATCGCAAAACGAGGCTGTGAGATTTTACAAAAACATTGTCACGCTAAAATATAAAAGCTGACAAGGCCGAAACAAAAAAATGTAAACAAACGTGCTTTTCCTAAAGATTATTAAGTCTCGTTTTGAATTTTGCTTCAGTAAATTTAGGCCCATTGTAACCATACTTCCATCCCCTTTCACAGTACAGGGCCTTTGAGAAATTTTCAATACTGCGCAGTTGTTATTATATTTTCCAAAAGAGTTCTAATCGTACAAAAAGAAATGCCATAAAATTGCGCATTTTGTCAGCAACCGCAACAGAACCACTAGTGAAAAGAAAGCTTCAAAAGATAGTGGCACTACAAAGGAAGAAGGAAAAAATGGCAAAACTTAATGGAGTTTTCAAGCTAAGTGCTGCATTTTAGAGAAGTCAATGCTGAAGGTTTTTAATTCAATCCTGCACAAAGTGAGTAATACTGACCACTCTCCTTCGCAGAGGCTGCATTCCTGGTAGAACGGATTTGTTGGGACGGGAAATCATCGGATGGATTGGGATAATATCTCAGTGGTTGATGAAGATAAGAACTTGAAAAACAGACTGGTGAAAGAGAGCATCCATTCAGTTCTACCAACTCCTTGTATCAATCAGATATCATACACAATCACATAAATCTGGTTAAAAAATATCAAGAGCACCGAACGCAACTTTGGCGCCACTAATGATAGAAATTAAGCGCCAATTTCTCAGAAACCTCCTTTGAGGTTCACTCTGTGTTCACACCTCTCGATCCGACCTTTGCTTAAATAGGGATGAAACCACATTTCTCATTGCCCGATGATGGGAGACGGATCTCTCCCGAAACGTTGCCCCGCTAAATATCAAAGGCTTGTCATGATAAGTGGTGACTATCATGTCAAATATTGTGTCAGAAACAGCCTTGATAAGACCAAATGTATTTACTCAGTTGAAATTGCATCATGGAGACTCCATGTTGGCAAAAGTTCGTATGTTGGAAAGGCAGAAACTCAAACTTGTGCGATATTCGAACCATCTGAGATTCTCTCTCAGATGCCTGCACAATGAGTTGCTGCCAAACGATCTCAGACCTAGGTGCAAGGTCAAGACTGCGAGATGTATTGAAATGGCTCACCGTTTCAGTAAGCTCCAGTTACAAGAGAGGATCCATTTGAACCATTGCAGTAGGGATCGAATTAAGACCGCGATAAACGATCTCGAGTCAGAAATCAAACAAGCTCTCTCGAATGAACACTTCGAAAGGGTGCAATCTTTTCAGAAGGCCCGTTGTGATAAGTCGATGGCTCAAATCAGGGAAAGACATGTAAGAAAATACAACAGCCTTCTGGAAAGAAAAAGTGCCTCCAACAATGAAAATGGCCTAGAGGTAGACAAAGATCGCTGGATCATTAACCTATCAAACAAGGATCTCTCCTCATCCGAAAAATCTCTTCTATCCCGAGGTCTGAACTTCGGTATTGCGCCCACCTACATCCCCAAAAAGGATATAATTGCAGAAGTAGAAGGCAAACTCGATTACCTGGAGAAGGCAGAATCGATTTCCGTAGGAGATGGTGCCAGCATAAGAGCTGAAATATGCACCATCCTAACGAATTCCGCTCTTCCTAAAGATAACATATCTAGGAAAGAAAGGAAAGCCTTAACAGATCTAAGGAAAGACAACAGCATTAAAATCCTATCTGCAGACAAGGGTCGCGCTACCGTTATTCTGAACAACTCGGATTATATTGATAAGTGTACCCAGCACATTGAGAATGGCCCCTACAAATATCTGAAACGTGATCCAACGAGCAAAAACAAGCGACAAGGTCTGAAGCTTATCAAAAGCCTACATGACCTGAAAATAATTTCAGATGAAACATATCGAAGGATAAAACCTGCCGATTCTCATGCGCCACGGTTTTATGGACTTCCAAAAATACATAAAGAGGGTTTTCCTATCAGGCCGATAGTGTCATGTAGTGGTACACCACTAGAGAACCTCTCCAAGTATATTGCAGGAGTCTTAAAACAATACATCAAGAAAAGGGGACATGCAAAGAACTCTAAAGAATTCTCAGAATTCATCCGAGATATTGAGATAGAAGACGATGAAATGATGATATCCTTTGATGTCACCTCACTGTATACCAACGTGCCAATAAAGGATTCCTTGAAGATCATAAGTGATTTACTCCGAAAAGATAAAGATCTAAGCAAAAAAACTCCCATACCCGTAGATAAGTTGATTGAACTGATTGAGTTCGACTTGACTACGACTTGGTTCAAATTCAATGGAAAATTTGTCTCACAAACAGATGGAGTCGCAATGGGAAAACCTGCCTCCTCTGTAGTCGCTGAGATTTTCATGCAAGAGAAAGAATCTCTTGCCCTTGATTCATACATTGAGAAACCAAAAGTGTGGGAAAGATATGTAGACGACGTGTTCGTGATAATAAAGAAGGAAAAGATGGAAGACTTTTACAGTCACATCAACTCCCTCCATGAGAAATTGAAATTTACCACGGAGGTAGAGAAAGACGGTAAACTAGCCTTTCTTGACACCGAAGTCCAGCGGAAAGCCGATAAAAGTCTAAGTGTATCAGTGTATAGGAAGCCCACTCACACTGACCAATATCTAAATGCTGGCTCGCATCACTTAGACAGTGTCAAGAACAGTGTCGTATCTTCCCTTTTCAACAGAGCGAAATCTATCACGAGCGGTCTTGAAGATCTAGATAGAGAATACAAAAGGATCTCAAGTGTTCTTCAAGCCAATGAATATAAACAAGATCACATTCGTAAAGTCACTAAGAGAATGTCAAAACCCAGACAAAATCCTGAGGTAGACAAAGAGGAGCCTATATGTTCGATGAACCTACCATACATCAGAGGGACAAGTGAAAAGATCCGTCGTTCTTTGTCTAAACAAAATATAAGGTGCACTTTTTATTCCCTTCATACACTGAAAAAGTCACTTTCAAGACCAAAAGACAAAGTTGACGATCTAGAAAAATCTAATGTCGTATACAAAATACCATGCAAAGATTGTCCCAAATCTTATATAGGACAATCGAAAAGAGAAACAGGAACCAGGCTCAAAGAACATAAGGCGAATGTGACCCATGGCCGTTATGACAAAAGTGATCTTGCCCATCATTGTTGGACGGAAAATCACCAGATGGATTGGGACAATATCTCAGTGATTGATGAAGATAAGAACTGGAAGAACAGACTAGTGAAAGAGAGCATCCATTCCGTTCTATCTACCCCGTGTATCAATCAGATATCGTACACAATCCCAGAAATCTGGTTAAACAATGTCAAGAGCACCGAACGCAATTTTGGCGCCACTAATGATAGAAATTAAGCGCCAATTTCTCAGAAACCTCCTTTGAGGTTCACTCAGTGTTCACACCTCTCGATCCGACCTTTGC
>JAAEPI010001087.1 GCA_024232835.1 Cytophagales bacterium | reverse complement strand
TGATTTGATTTCGGGCATTGTCATTGAGCAGGTGTTTCTCAAGATTTCTCAACACCTGACGTTTATTTTCATCATCATGCATATCAATGAAGTCCACAATGATTATACCACCCAGATTTCTTAATCTTAACTGTCTTGCCAGAGCTCCTGTTGCTTCCAGATTGGTTTTAAATATTGTTTCTTCAAGATTTCGATGACCCACAAATGCACCGGTATTAACATCTATTGTGGTCATTGCTTCAGTCTGGTCAATAACCAGATACCCACCGGACTTAAGCTGAACTTCTCTTTCAAGGGCTTTTTGTATTTCTTCTTCAATGTTATAAAGCTCAAAAATTGGACGATCACCCGTATATAGATGAATTCGATCAGTAATTTCAGGAACAAATTGTTTCGAAAAACTTTGGATTTTCAGGAAACTTTCCCTGGAATCAATACGAATATCATCGATTCTGTTATTGTCCAGATCTCTGATGGTTCTCAGCATTAATGATAAGTCCTCATGGACAATTGAGGACTTTTTAGTATCGGGGATTTTTTGTTCGATGGTTTCCCACAATTTTTGCAGGAAGCTGTCGAGATGGCAGTACTTAAATATTATCAGGACAAAGACATCTGCCAAATCGATTACGGCGTAGATATCGCAGCAGCTGAATATCGCATCAATCGTGCAAAAGAGC
>JAAEPI010001086.1 GCA_024232835.1 Cytophagales bacterium | reverse complement strand
GTTGTGACGGAAAATTTGGAAGAAGTTTTTTCGGAAAGTGTTTTGGGGGATTCAAAAAGCTAACATTGATGGCATTGGAGCTGGCTGAAGGGAGGGTTGGCCAAAAATAACTTAGGGAATGGTGTAATTGGTCTAGTTAACCATCCATAACGTACCACGTTGGGCAAGATGTGATTGTCGCGTCATCATGAAATCATCTACCACCATCCCAAAGAAGAGTTCGGCTAGCCAAACGCAACTTTAGTTTGCTTGTCGACTGATTGAGTGGCCCAGAAGAGTTATCGAACGCAATCGCACATTCGCTATTCTCTGGAAACTTATCATAACCTGGAATATTGTACCCGCCACATACTGGTTTAGACGCACACCTTTTCTTTTTATTGTTACCTTCTCATACACGCACCGAGGTGTATGGAGGACTACAGCATGCAGCGAGGTGCTATCAATATGAGCGCGCACCGAGGTGCTATATTCAAATCTACATATCCTTTTGAAAACCCAGTATTCCGCCTTGAGGAAAAGATGGTACGGCGCATTCCGCCATGAGTTCAAAAAGATGATACGGTGGACACTTGTTCCGCCTTGAGGAAAAGATGGTTCTGTTCTGTTCAATGTTTTTAT
>JAAEPI010001085.1 GCA_024232835.1 Cytophagales bacterium | reverse complement strand
TACTTTCAGGTGTGTTTCCCTGAGAATTTTCCTCTATTCTATTTGATGTCCCTGGTTTTAGTTCAGCTTCACTTAGCTTGTCTTGCAGCTGTTTTGGAAGTAATTTTCGATCCCACTCCTCAATTGGTGGTAAGGTCAGACTTCGGTAACGTGAAGAAACTTGCTCCACTGGCCTTGTGTCCTTGGCTCTAGCTTTTCCTACTGTATCTGTAGTTGTTTTCTTATATATGAAATCTGGTGCCCTCCAGTTCAATTGTTCAGCTCCACTTGGTTTGTTTATGCCTTTGTTGCAGGAGGATGTCAAATGTGTATCTTTTTGACATTTGTAGCAAACTATTCGTCCTTTCTTGTGCAAAGCTACTAGTTTTGTGCGGTCCCATGTGGGGTTTGTTCCAGTTGTCCCACTGGTATCCAATGATAATTGTCGTGGTCGCTCTTTCTTTGTGAGATCCCACACAAAATCTTTGGCTGTGATGCTGGGGTCTTGCGCTTTTACTTGCGTGTTTTGTTTTTCTTCTGTCTGCTTTTGACATTCTTCTGAATTTTCACTTCGTATCATATTGAGCTTCTCAGTGATTTGAGGCTCCAGTTCAAAGTACTGGGATTCTTGTGCCATCTGATTGGTGTCGCCAATGTTTGGGCAAGGCAGAAACTGTCGAACAATGTTCGAGACTCTTACTCCATTAATTGCTGTCAGTTGGTTTGTTGTTGGGGTGAAGTTTGGATCATAGGCTATCATGTTCTGCGGTTTCTGAAATGGTTGGGGTCCTCCTATG
>JAAEPI010001084.1 GCA_024232835.1 Cytophagales bacterium | reverse complement strand
TACTTGTATCCTCCCTTGTGCTTGTTGCCTCCAATGATTCGGATGCGCCCAAATTCGGTAAGTTCGTTTAGGTAGCGGTTCAAGGTTCTCGGATGAATGGAGCGATGCTCCCTGATCTTACTGGTAGTGAATCCTTCTTTGTTCAGCTTCAAGCTCCTGAGGTAATCATAGAATTTTCTACATGCATCGCTCAACTCATCGCTCTTTCTGAACAGCACATTTCGCAGCAACTTAAATGCCCACTCAATATCCTCTGGTATCGTCTCGATAAATACTTCTCCATTTTCATCTGCCAGCTCCTCTCGTTGGTGCTGGTGGTAGTGGGTGATCACTTCAATGAAGCTAAGCAGTAGCGGCAGGGTTCTTCTGGGGTTGCGAACGCTTGGCGGTAGCTGGATCAACTCAGCGAACGGGTTGACAATGTTGATTTTGGTCAGGATTCGCTGTACAAGTTCCAGTTGTTCCCTTACTTCTTCCTCCTTCGATTTATCTATCTGGCTGGCTGCCACAGCCCGGTGGTAGCTCATGATCTGCTCGTCCTGTTCTTTGCTTCCATCCAGATGGAGCAGCAAGCTTCGATTTTCATTATCCTCATACAAGCTCTCTTTTGTGGTGCAACCGCATACGCTGATCGGACCTTCCACTACGAGCGTGACGGTTTTCAATTTGCCTTGGGTGTCCTTGATGGTTACCGTCTTGCTGATTCGTTTTTTACTCTGCATTTCTCTGATCGGGTACAGTACCGCTTCTGCCCCATCTAGATCCTCGATGAGAAAGATCTTACCGCTCAACTCGTGGCGATCAAATCGGTAAAAGCTGCTCTCGGTGATCATCGTACTTTCAATAATATCTTCCTGTGGCATGGTCGCTGCTACTTTCTCCTGAAGATAACTTTTGCCCATGCCGCTCTTGGCCAATGTCACTACACTCAAAGGGTCTTTGCATTTTCGGCTGGTCATGGCCATGCCTAGCACCACCGCATTGATCCATTCTCCAATGATTCCTGTGGTTTGTAGATCATCGCCTGTTCGTTGCATCAGATTGGGAGCGCTGGCATACACTTTTGCTTTCTTGATTTCTTGTTCCGAAAGCATTCTGGTCTGTTTCTGATTGCCAGAGGATGCAATCCTCTCTATTTTTTCTAATCGGTATTTCTCCAGCTCGTCCGTGAGGTCTGTCAAGGCTGCTGCCGCTACACTGGTTCCGATCTCCAACCGTTCGGCTATTTTCCTGATTAGCTTCTCAGTTTGTGTGTCGTTGTATAGGTCTAGGTTGTGACGAATGCTTAGATGCTCCACCTGAACTTTCAAGGTGACTCGCATTCGGTCTAGTCCTTCCAAGCGAATGCCACCTAGGACGGCTATGTCCATTGGTGGGTGGGTGTAAGTGATGTGGTCGGGGTTGGTGGAGTTGAGTTTATTCATTTTCTATTCAGGCTATGTATAGCCTTAACGCAAACGTAACAAATAAATTGGATTCAGGCTATACATAGCCTTATTGTTTTTACTCTAATATTGAAGAACGTAAATTGCAAACGTGATCAACTTGATTAATAAGGAATACTTAGAAGCTTTCGGGAAGAATCTCAGAACAGCCAGAGAAGAACTGAACCTTTCCCAAAGACAACTGGGAGAAAAAGCAAATATTGATCCTAGCCAAATAGGAAGAATTGAGCGTGGTGAACAAAACACAACGCTTAGCACAATTGCTGCTTTAGCAAAAGCTCTGGGAAAGAAACCAGATGAATTGTTGAAATTTCCTTTTCCTGATAACTAAAAATCCTAACCTTCTCAGATTAGGATTCATTTCTATTCTTTAAGTCCGAGCTGCAAGCTCGAACTAGCGATACGGATATGCTCGCGCCAGCTTGGGATAGGCTCGCGCCAGCTTGGGGACAAAAACAATATCTTCTACACGTTGGATAATCTGATTAAAGCCGCGAAGCTGAAGGCGATTTAAAGTCAGTTGCAGAGCGGTGGATCAAGCGAATAGTAGCCAAGCCCTTTGCTTGTTATCACTCTTTTATAGCTTAACAAATCATTCTTGCAGAAGTAATAGTGAACTCCTTTCTGTGAATCATCTACTCCTGAATCTAGAATACTTGAAGGGGAATTTAAAACTAACAGATCATATCTCTTAAAAATTTCAATAGCTTCCTCTGAGATAGGTCCATCACCTTCCCACCAATAAAATAGTTTATCTTCTACCACCTTGTAAGCAGTTGGAATACTACTCCTGCCAAGATCATTTGAATTATAAGGAAACTTGGCACTACTCATTGTTATGCTAACTGTAGATATGTTTTCATTAGATTTTGAAGGTAACCATTCATAGATACCATCTATAGCTTGCTGCAAAGCAAATTCTTCGTGGTTATCATTATAATTAACTGAGAAAATACTTCCCTTGTTGAAAATTCGGGTTGTAGAAAAATCTAGGATTGCATTTTCAATAACCTCATTAACTCCCCCAGATTTATGGAGCTGACTTTTCTGAGTGGCACACCCAAACCAAACTAATAGAATAGTTGATATTAAAACCCTGTTTAAAATAACTCGCACACTAATTTCATTTTAGTCTAAAAGAAAACCCCTTGGTATATTCAATTTTCATCGGATATCTATCTCCATACCTTACAGGCTTTGTTAGGATGAAAAACCTCAGGTTCGGATTCGTCCTTAACTTATTATTCCTGGATGTAAGATCAGGATCAGATGGAACAGTTCTATCTGAATTAGCAATGTCGTTACCGTTTCCAGGATGGGTATGAAAGTATCCAGTCCGATACAAGCCTCTTGTTATTCCCAGACCATCTCCATTCGCAACAGATTTAGTATGCGAATTAAATTGATACTGACCAATAGTCATTTGTGAAGTCCTACCTCCCTCTGATGTAGAAAAGTAAGTACCACTTAATTCTTTACCAATATGTTGTGACATTTTAAGAGCGAAGGTTTCAACCCCTTGATCGGTAGGCTGTCCTTCTCCCCCAACTTCAATGATATTATCTTCAGTTTTGAAATTCTGACCATCTGCCAATATCCCTTTCTCTATGCCTTTAACAGAAGTAGTTTTAACAGTACCATCCTTTTTTCTTTTTATGGTACCATCTTTCTTCGTTTTTACAATACGATCAGTTTTGGCACCATCATTAGCCTTTTGTTCATCATCATCATCATACGTCACTTCACTTACATCACCCGTCTTTTTATTCAAGGTATAGTCCGTTAGTCCTGTCGGATCAACTCTAATCAACGGATTATTTCTAACATAATGATATGGAGTAAAGGATTCTGTAATATCAGCTAAGGGATCAACAGAGTTAAATCTTCCTAACCAAGGGTCATACATTCGAGCTTCAAAATCATATAACCCTGTTTCTTCTTGAAGTTCCTTTCCTCCGAACTTGTATTTCTGAGGTTCTGAGTAGGAACGAGTGAAGGAGTTAAACGCCCCGCCAAAGGGATAATAGTCATCCGCCTGCACCACATTGGTCTTCCCATGATATATCTCCAGATCATCAAAATGCATGTTCACAGCCTCCGAGTTTTCATTGCTCAAATATACCATGATATAGCCTCCCTTGTCTGCTATAATCTCATCCATCACAACACTCTCATGAATACCTATGCCCAACGCCCCTGTCGTCACCTGCTCGAATCCTGCCGTGTGGTGTTGCATTTCATCATCAAAGTAAATGTAATTCAAGAATGCTCTTGGAGCTGAACTTGCATCACTCTTACTTGTCATCCCCGATCCATTCAGCGCATCATCAAACTCAGAGGCAGAGCCTCCAGATATTCCACCCTCTCCTGAAGATGCACCATACGCTCCATCGAATGCATTGAACAATAATGCAAAAGCAGTTTCAGCAAATGTGTTTCCACTGGGTACACTTTCATAATTAGCCTGTACTGATAGCTTCACTGTGTCTCCTTTATCCACCTGGATCATAGCCATTGCTCCTGTCTGGTTGCTTTGCAATAGCTCTACTTCATTTCCTCCTACAGTTGTATTCGCATTTGCATTGGTATGTCTGTGCAAGTCAGCAAATCCATTGTCCTCGCCCGACTCGAAGGTTTCTGTTCGCGTGTAATTCTCAGGAGTCGTACTGAAAGT
>JAAEPI010001083.1 GCA_024232835.1 Cytophagales bacterium | reverse complement strand
TTCTATTCATGTAACACATACCGCTATATCAAATCTGAAAGTTGCATTTATTACTTGAATTTAAGATTTATGAATGCATTTAGTGAACGAATTATCAACGAAGAAACGGATATGGATACTTGGAAGAGTCGATTAAATGAAGGGCAAGAAAAGTTTAGGAAACGTTTCGGGGATTATGAACTAAGTGATTTCTCATATGATTTTGATAAAAACGAATCCAAACTGATAATTTATTTTCGGAAAGAAGAACAGGTCAGGATGACAGTTGTAAAAGAGGGGAAGACTTGGAAATTGGACGAAAAATGAATCGCAATGGGTAAGCTATGCTACTTCAACTTCACAGCAACTGGACAGTGATCTGAGCCGAAGACTTCATTGTAAATATCAGCTCCTGTCAGTTGGTCAATAAACCGTTCACTTACAAGAAAATAGTCAATACGCCAGCCTACATTTCTGTCCCTGGCTCCAAAACGGTAGCTCCACCAGCTGTACTTGATTTCATCTGGGAAGAAGTGTCGGAATGTGTCCAAAAAGCCAACTGAAAGCGTATTTTCTAGTCCATCAATTTCGTCTTGTGTAAAGCCTGGATTTTTGTTGTAGTTGGGTTTTGGTCTGGCCAAATCTATATCCGTATGAGCTACATTGAGATCCCCACAAACGATCACGGGCTTTTTCTCATCTAAAGCTTGCACGTGGTTTTTGAAAGCTGCATCCCAGTCCTTTCGATAGTCTAGACGTTTCAAACCGTCTCCTGAATTCGGTGTGTAAACTGTGACCAAGTAGAAACTATCAAACTCAGCCGTGATCACCCGTCCTTCCTGATCATGCTCTTCTAGACCCATGTCATAAGTAATTTCATTGGGTTCTTTCTTAGTGAGAACGGCAGTTCCTGAATAGCCCTTTTTCGCTTTCGATGAATTGGCATAAACCTTATACTGAGGCAATAGTAGAAGTGCTGTTTTTACTTCCTCGGGATTAGCTTTTGTTTCCTGTAGGCAAAGGATATCAGGGTCGACCTTATTGATGTCTTTTACAAAATCCTTCTTGACAATTGCCCGAACGCCGTTGACATTCCATGAAACGATGTGCATAGTTTTCTTTTTAGCGAAAATAAAAAATGTTATCCAATCTTAGCTCGACCTGTACAGATTGGTTTGGCTCAACTAAGACAACCTGCCCCTTTTCATTGTAGGCACCCATCACGAGGCATTCACTCATAAACGGACCTATCTGCTTGGGAGGAAAATTCACCACAGCGATAACTTGCTTACCTTGTAGTTCTTCCTTGAGTACAAATCCGTGATCTGGGCAGAGCTCTTTTTGAGGCCGATTTCTTCTCCAAAATCAATGGACAGTTTATAAGCTGGCTGCCGTGCTTCAGGAAAATCTTCAACGGAAATCACACTTCCTACGTGCATGTCTACTTTTTCAAAATCTTGCCATGAGATCATATTTTAATTTAGCATTGCTAATTATATATAGTTTTCTTTTTTTTACAGAAAAACGCCATGAATT
>JAAEPI010001082.1 GCA_024232835.1 Cytophagales bacterium | reverse complement strand
CCCACTAAAAAAGATAAATCATCCAACGCTAAAACCTAAGCGTACTCAACCCCGAGTGACTCGGGACAGGCGACACGCTTCGTATATATATAGCTAATCAAGCCCATCTATATTCGACGTTCATATTAAGAATGCTGGACGATTGAGATTTGAGAAATATTGTCACCTAAACAACAAATACGTCCGTTATTACGTACGTTTGTGGTATGAAGACATTGACAACAACAGAAGCAAGAAAGAATATCTATAAGCTGGTAGAGCAAACGAATGAAACTCATGAGCCCATTCAAATCACTGGTAAAAAGAACAACGCCGTTTTGGTAAGTGAGGATGACTGGAGAGATATTCAGGAGACTTTGTATTTAAGTTCTATTCCAGGTATGAGAGAATCAATAATTGAAGGAATGAAAACTCCATTGACAGAAACTTCGAAGGACTTAGACTGGTGAGTAACTATTCTCTGATTTTCACTAAACAAGCTCAGAAGGACGCCAAGAAGATATCTTCTTCTGGATTGAAATCTAAGGTTCAGAGCCTTTTGGAAATCATTAAGGAAAACCCCTTTGCTGAATATCCACCATATGAAAAATTGCAGGGAGATTTGTTAGGAGCCTATTCTAGACGAATAAATATTCAACACCGATTGGTATACCAGATAATCGAGGATGAAAGAATCGTGAAAATTATTAGAATGTGGACTCATTATGAGTAAACACCTTCCATTAATTCCGCACACATTATCCATTCGCCAAATCCTACACAAAGGCCTTTGATGTCCAAAGAATGCTCCATCCCTACCCAGTAAAAAACTCTTTCCTCTCCGCTTCTAGAAGATATTTATTCTATAAAAAATGACGGGACAAATTTTAATATCACGAAGGACTTCAATAGTACTTCGGTCGTTGGATCAAACCCTCTTATCGAACATGACGGAAAATTGTGGGGTACAGGTGGTGGTGGAATCAATGGAAATGGGGTTATTTTTCATATAGAAAAGGACGGCTCCAGTCTGACCAAAGTACATGACTTTAATGGGACTAACGGTAGCAGTCCTGTTGGATTCTTGATTTTTAGCAACAATAAACTTTGGGGTGCAACCAAATTAGGTGGGACGAATGATGTAGGTACCATCTTCAGTATAAATCCAAATGGAACTGGATTTACTTCGGAATACAGTTTCTCAAGTAGCGAAAGTGGACAAAGACCAATTGGTGATCTAACAGAATATGATAGTAAGCTTTGGGTGCCACGTACTTGGGAGGCTCAAATGGACAAGGAACCATTTTCAACATAAATACGACCAATTCCACTTTCGAGGTTGCACACCATGGCAACTTGGACGACTTTGATTTCCCCTTCCATGGTCCGTTTGTCGAATTGAATAATAAATTATGGAGTTCGAGTTATTTTGGGAAAATTTTCAATATCGACCCATCAAACAATGTGGTCACTGTAGTACATGATACTAAGCTATATACTGCAGGGCATCCCTTACTACCAGTAAATGGGGAACTTTGGGGCTCTTCTTTTACAGGTGGGACTTCAGGTGGGCTTATTTATTCCATCGATCCTGATGGCTCCAATTATACGATAATTAAAGAGTTTGATAATTATCTGCTTTCGTTTGGTAAGACAGCCATAATAGAATACGATGGGAAAGTTTGGGCACCATTTTCGAAGGAGGTACTTATGACCAGGGGCTTGTTTTCAATATCAATCCAGATGGCACAGAATACACTGAAATTTACAGTCATTCTCCAGGAATGGCAGGAACACCCGTTGGAGCCCTACTTCCAGTTACAGTTGATGTGATCTCCACACCAACAATAGCCTTGGGTACTGTTTCAGATTACACGCGATGCACATCACCAGATGGCAAAATTCAGTTAACTGGTCTGGACGGCACATCCCTCTATGATATTTTCTATTCTGAGGATGGTTCGTCTACAAGCCAAACAGGACTTTTGTCAGATGCTTCTGGATCTTTGACAATTAAAGGATTGTTCGTTGCAACGTATACAAATATTTATATAGAGATATCAGGCACAGATGATGCTACGAATCAAATTTCCACGGCAACTGTGGCTGATTTAACTGACGTGCCTGTAATCACAATAGGAGCAGTGAGTGTTTCCAAAGAGAGTGGCGAATCGACTGCAGATGGAAGTATCAATGCAAGTGGTAATGCCGTTACAGGTGGAAGTGGGAACTACTATTACAAGTGGTACGCTGGAACTGATACAAGTTCACCGCTAGATGAATCTTCTTCTGTTTTATCTGGACTGACTGCTGGGAATTACACCTTAAAAATAGTTGATGCAATTAGTGGGTGCAGCGTAACGGACAGTTTCTTGCTGGAAACAGAAGAAACACTAGGCTTGTTTAACAATTCTAATTCGGATCTATTCATTTATCCAAATCCGGCAAAAGCACACTTCAATGTAGATATAAGCGAGTACATTTTGAAGAGCTTATCAATATTAAATATTGATGGTCGAGTTGTACGAAAGTTCAATTCAAATGGTCCCTACAAAATTGAAGGCCTTCAAAATGGCATGTGTATTCTTGTACTTGAATCTTCAAATAACAAGTCCATCAACGAAAAACTTTTGATCCAAAAATAGTCTCGAACTACTCCCATTCGATAGTTGCAGGCGGCTTAGACGAAATATCGTAAACCACTCGATTAACCCCTCTCACCTGATTGATGATTTTGTTGGAAATTCGACCAAGAAACTCATAAGGCAAATGCACCCAATCAGCGGTCATACCATCCAGGCTAGAAACCGCACGAAGAGAAACCACATTTTCATACGTTCTTTCATCTCCCATCACGCCGACGGATTGTACAGGCAGCAACATGGCTCCCGCCTGCCATACCTCATCGTAAAGACCCTCCTCATGGAGTCCAGAAATAAATATGTCGTCTACCTCTTGTAAGACTTTCACTTTCTCAGGAGTGATATCACTCAAAATTCTAATGCCAAGGCCAGGACCGGGAAATGGATGTCTACCCAGAATTTTTGCTGGTACATTGATCGCCTTTCCCACCCTACGTACCTCATCTTTAAAAAGTGTGTTTAAAGGTTCCACCACTTTCAGATTCATATGATCTGGTAAACCACCTACATTGTGATGAGACTTTATGGTTGCTGATGGTCCCTTTACTGAAACTGATTCAATTACATCCGGATAAATCGTGCCCTGCCCTAGCCATTTCACATTCTCAATTTTGTTTGCCTCTTCGTCAAATACTTCAATAAAAGTACCTCCAATAGCCTTCCGTTTTTCCTCCGGATCTGTTAAGCCGTCCAAAGCATCGTAAAATTTGTCTTTCGAATCGACTCCTTTCACGTTCAAACCCATAGTTTTATAAGACTCAAGCACATCTTCAAATTCATTCTTCCGTAGTAACCCATTGTCTACGAAAATGCAATACAAATTCTCCCCAATTGCCAAGTGAAGCAGCTCGGCAGCAACAGAAGAATCCACTCCTCCCGAAAGCCCAAGTACCACTTTGTCATCTCCTAATTTTGCCTTCAATTCAGCAACAGTACTTTCTACGAATTGATCAGGTGTCCAGTCCTGCGAAGCTCCGCAAATACCCACAACAAAATTCTTAAGTAGGACACCCCCCTCTTTGGTGTGCGTCACTTCAGGATGAAACTGGATACCAAAACGATTAGTATCTTTAATATGAAACCCAGCAATAGGAATATCGTCTGTGGAAGCAATGATTTCAAAATCATCGGGTAATGCTAGAATAGTATCAGCGTGAGACATCCAAACTTGCGAACCAGCAGAAATACCTTCAAACAAAGGGTTCTTGGTTGCCTTACCCAGCTTTGCACGTCCATACTCTCGATGAAGTGAGCGTGCAACCGTTCCCCCGCTTCTCATGGCAATGAGCTGGGCACCATAACATACGCCCAAGATAGGGACAGTCACATCATGCCAATTATAATTTGGTGCATTATTTTCCAACACGGAACTTGGGCCTCCAGACAAAATCAAACCCACAGTGTCATTATCAATTTCAGGGGGATTATTGAATGGATGAATTTCACAATAGACATTGAGTTCTCTAACTCTTCGGGCTATGAGCTGTGTATATTGCGAGCCAAAATCAAGGATGAGGATTTTTTGCAACATGTGCGCAAAACTAGCCTTTTGAAATTCATTCTCGTTAGAAAGGTTTGATACAAGCCAGAAAATTATTTCTTTGCCATATGTTCAGAATTCTTGCATTTTCTTTAGTCCTATTTTCACCAGGATTATATGCTCAAAATCTCCGTATCGCCAAGCTAAAATATGATGGAGGTGGAGATTGGTATGCCAACAAAACTGCTCTTCCAAATCTCATTGAATTCTGCAACAGAAATCTAAATACCTCACTGCATAAGGAAGAAGATATCGTAGAAGTCGGCAGTCCTGATCTTTTCTCCTATCCATATGTTTACATGACCGGACATGGCAATGTGAGGCTATCAGATGGTCAGGCTGAGAATCTTCGATCGTATCTACGAGCAGGGGGGTTTTTACACATTGATGATAACTACGGTATGGATCCTTTTGTTAGGGTCGAAATGAAAAAGGTCTTTCCTGAACTGGACTTTATTGAGCTGCCATTCGAGCATCCAATCTATCACCAAAAATACGATTTTAATGAAGGGTTGCCCAAAATTCATGAACATGACGGAAAACCAGCGCAGGGATTTGGGTTGATCTATGAAGGAAGGCTGGTTTGTTTTTATTCATATGAAGCCGATCTAGGGAATGGATGGGAAGATCGAATTATCTATAATGATCCTGAGCAGCTCAGACAGCTGGCTCTACGTATGGGAGCAAACATCGTCACCTACGCCTTCACCTCCGACTAAATAGGGTCTACTGAAAAACACTTAACAAATTGATTATCAAAGAATAGGGTAGCTGTTTCAAGCATTGAAGTGCATACATTTCAAGAATATTTGATGAATTTTCCTGCACTTTAAAATACACCTTCGGTATTTTTCAGGCTAGTCTCAGCAGACCCTAACTATTCTGCTCTATTTGCGCCAAGTTGGAACGTAAGGCCAATACCAAATACACTTTTGAATTGTATTTTTTGTTTTGATTTATCTACCACACCGTCGTTATTACTATCAATGCCAATCTTGACATCATCATCATAAAGCAACTGGGTAAAGAGATTTGTAGATAGGTACTTGTTAATTTTCATAATAACCGTATTTTGCCAATTAACGTCGATATTCCCAAACGATTCACTTTCATAACCAGTAAAGAGTTCGAGGCGCAAATCAACGTTCACATTTTTAAAAGCCTCCTGTTGGTACAAGAATCGGAAATAAGAACCCAGCTCCGCTCTTGATGACTTACCGGATTCAACACCGTACGCCCCTGTCACACCAACTATCTTTTCGTCGGTTACGAAGGTGATCTTTCCAGTAACCGGTTGATAGCTAAATGACACGAATTCATTTGGAGCGTATTCAAGACCCGAACCTATCGTGAGGTACCCTGGTGCCATAAAACGAGAAATAACACTGTCCGGATCGTCCGGTGATATACCCTCAGTGAATTGGGATTTGAAGTCTAGTAAAATGGTGAAAAACCATTTGTCATTTTCAGCGGTAACTTGATAACCATAGTTGGTTACAAGGTTAATTTTATCATCAGATTTCTGCGGTTTCTGGTCGCCCTGTTTCAAAATTCCATAACCAAGATCCATAGAATTTTGCCATTTGTGTCGGCTCTTCTGATAGTCAACAAAAATGCTCAGGAAGCTATTTATAGATGATGAATTTTCTCCACCTGCTGCCCAGTTTTTCAGGGACACTTGAGAAAATGTGAGAGAAGATTGACTGCCACTAGTCCAATAAGAAGTGTCTGTCGGAACATTTTGCGCGGTTAAAATCTGGATAGATAAGAAAAAAAAAGCCGTAACTAATACTCGTAATTCAATTTTCATTGGGCGTATATTCTTTTAGGGAATTCTCCTTATTTTTCAAATATATTTACCGAACCGCTATGAATTGATGTCCTGGAAAATAATTTTTATGAGTCTCTTCTCTTTTATAAAATTCTTGAGTAGAAAAATGTCGCAGACCTGAAAGCCTTTCGCTATTACTTCCAATAATATGGATTATTTCATGAATAATTCTGTTAGATTTTTTAAGTGAATTAACTTCGACACAAAATCATTCAAATGACGGCACAAGAAAGTTTAGATAGACTAATAGAAGGTAATGGCAGATTCGTTGCAGACAAACTGGACGGTATGTTACAAGACAGCTCTAGACGTGCGTCCCTTGTTGGGGGGCAATCGCCTTATACAATTATCTTGAGTTGTGCAGACAGTCGTGTGGTTCCTGAAATCGCATTTGACACTGGTCTTGGTGAATTGTTTGTAGTTCGTGTGGCAGGTAATGTCGCCAATACATCCTCGATTGCAAGTATCGAATATGCTGTTGCGCACTTGGGCTCTAAATTGATTGTTGTCCTTGGACACCAAAGCTGTGGTGCAGTCACTGCTGCGGTTGCAGGTGGAGACAATGGTCCAAACCTCAATCATCTACTCGCACATGTCAATCCTGCAATTAGTGCCTCAGACACAGGGGCTAGCATTGATGAGGTAGTTAAGAAAAATGCAGAAATGACTACTTCTGAACTTGCCGAGCGGTCCTCAATTATTGGACAGGCTATGTCATCAGGAGAATTGAAAATTATACCCGCTTATTATAATCTGGATTCTGGTAAAGTGGATTTTTTGTAATATCTCTTACCTAACTATACATACGAATTCACTTTCAAGTCCTCCTCTTTCAAAATCCTCCTCAATACCTTCCCAACATTCGATTTGGGTAGTTCATCAATAAAATCGATGTACTTTGGCGTCTTATAACCAGTCAGTTTTTCCTTACAATGTTCAAGTACTTCTTCTTTTGTCAATGAATCGTCAGCTTTTACTACAAAGACTTTCACGGCTTCAGTAGATTTTTTATCCGGCACGGCAATCGCTCCTACTTCCAGCACTTTCTCCATTGATGCAATACAATTTTCCACCTCATTCGGATACACGTTGAAACCAGAAACCAAGATCATTTCCTTTTTCCGATCCACAATCCGGATAAAGCCATCTTCTTGCTGCACGGCAATATCTCCGGTTTTAAAATACTCTCCCTCAAAACATTCTACAGTCGCTTCCGGTCTTTGCCAGTATCCTTTCATTATCTGAGGGCCTTTAGCACACAATTCTCCAGGTTCTCCAAATGGAACTTCATTGCCATCATCATCCAACATGATTATATCCGTGCTGGGCAAAGGCATACCAATGCTTCCAATTTGCACCCTCCCATCAAACGGATTGATACAAAGAACTGGTGAAGTCTCTGTTAAACCATATCCTTCTGCTATGATATGGCCTGTTTTTTCTTGCCATTTCTCCGCTACAAATCTTTGAAGTGCCATCCCTCCCGCCATGGCGAGCTTGGTATGAGAATGATCTACTTCGTCAAAACCAGGTGTACTCAACAAACCATTGAAAAGGGTGTTCACTCCTGTGATCAAAGAATAGTCGTGGTTGCCGAGCTCTTTGACAAATCCAGGCATATCTCGTGGGTTGGTAATCAACACACTCTTAGCACCAATCTTTGCACAAACGAAGGCATTACACGTAAGAGCAAAAATGTGATAAAGAGGTAAAGCAGTAATAAAAGTCTCTTTGCCGTACTCAAGATTGGCTGGTTTCATCCATGCAAATACCTGCTCAACATTCGCTATGATATTTCGATGGGTCAACATTGCACCCTTTGAAACCCCAGTTGTGCCTCCAGTATATTGTAGAAAGGCATTGCTTTCCGAACCAATTGATGGTCGAGTATAAGAGGCCTTCGATCCTACCGCCAAAGCTTGCTTAAAGGATGTGGATTTTGGTAAATTATATGCCGGCACCATCTTTTTCACATGCTTCACTACCAGATTCACAATCATGCCCTTAATCCCAGACACCATGTCTCCCAACTTTGTAACGATCACATGCTCAATTCCAGTTTCTTCAATTATCTCTTCAAGGTTTGAGGCGAAATTTTCGAGTATCACAACGCCTCTAGCTCCAGAATCATTGAATTGATGTTTCATTTCACTTGGTGTGTAAAGCGGATTCGTATTCACGACTGTGATTCCAGCACGAATAGCTCCAAATAGTGCAATAGGGAATTGTACCACATTGGGCAACATGATTGCTATTCTGTCTCCAACTTCAAATCCTAAAACTCCTGTTAAATAGGCGGCAAAATTTTCAGACTTTTCATCGATCTCAGCATAGGTGTATTTTGTGCCCATGTTTTCATACGCATCCCTTTTAGCATATTCAGTAAATATGCTGTCCAACATATCAACAAGAGAAGGGAAAGTGTCCGCATCTATTTCATGAGGTATGTCAGTGGGATAATTAGCTTGCCAGGGATATTTTGTCATTTGTTAATGGTTAAGAATTGTTAAATATAGTCTGAACAAATAGAGCAGATAAAAAAAAGAGTCCTAATCTTCCCAGATTGGGACCCAATAAACAACATTAACCCAAAAACTTTGAGTGCTCAATTTCGATTAATCACCAAATTGGTCACTGCAAAATGTAATTATTAGCTGTCTGTTTATGGTGAGGCATTAGTTGGGTTCACCTTAAACGAAAATGGTTTCAATGATTTCTTTGAAAATGGCTTTGAAGGAGCCAGATATCGAATGGGTATCAATGGAATCGTCGTTGTAGATGATGGTGTCATTGAGTGGCTACCAGAAACTGAATTGGTAAGAGCAACGGTTGTGGTGGAGTTAGAAGAAGAAAGTGATCCTTACTTCAAATAGCAGGTGAAATACATGTAGAACCTAGCTTTTTAGTTGACCTCCTTGGCAACCTGAATGGTGGAGCAGTTACTTCCACTTTCAGTATGCCAGAACAAACCGTAGAAGTCTATTTGTTTGCAAGTACTAATTTGGATGATTCTCAATTTTTTCTTAGAACAACCTTGCCCATGGAAGTTGCTGGAATTGCTAGAAACCATGATTGGTGTAGACACTGAGCAAGTTGTTATTGGTGGCCATATGGGTATTCCTGTTTTATCTGAGGTTTATATTTCTGGTGATATCTACTATACTGGTGAATTCACCTTAGTAGGAGGGGTTGAACCTACAGTAGATGTGGAAGTTGCTGAAATTACTGTTGGTTTCTCCATCACAGTCTCAGATTTGGGCTTTGAAATCACCGCCAAAGCATATGGCGAAATTGTAGGTGAAAGTGTCGAGGCAACTGCTACAGTTGTACTTGACTGGGAGACTGGAGGTATGGAAGTTTGCATGGACTTGCCAGTTGTAGGTAAAACTTGTTCTACCTTTGGTGACGGTAGCCAACGTACGTTAAACGGCAGACCATATCAGTCAGAATTGGGCCCTATTTCTGTAATAGGTAAGTTGTGAAAATAAGGATATCTTGTAGCTGTTGAGGGAAGTAAGATTACGAAATTCTAAAAGATGCTAGAAATGTATGATGGTAATTCCACCAACCAATTGCTAATCTGAAAATTGGATTGATGCTTATTCGATAAACTGTTTATGTCAGACAAATTAATAATACGTCTGACAATTTACTTTTTCTCTATTTCTTAATCTTATCTGCAAGGAGATTTCCTGAGTATTGCCATCATTGGTTATGCTCTCACTAAAACCGGTAGACCATAGGTAAGAAACGCTCAACATAGCATTTGCATTGAATCCAACAAAGGCCAACAAGTCCGACACAGATCGATAGTTTACTCCCAACCAAACAACCGAATTCCAAGTGGTCTGAATACCCAAATCATAGCTCAGCTCCTTATTAGAAATTCGCAAAATTGTGTACGGCTTGAATACAATACTTTGATAAGGAAGCCGAATACCACCAGTAAACATATATGATCTTACCTGCTCGGAGGATTTAAATTCTGAAAACATCGATGCACCAAAATAAACGCTTTTGGAATAAAGCCAGCCCCCAAAATTCAGTTGAGGGGAAAGTTTGCTTTCATGACTCGTAACAGCCGGATCATTAACAACCGAAGAACTGATTTTGGCAGTGTTCAATTCAATTTTATTGATTCCTGTAGCAATTCCTAAAGCAAGATTAACATCTCCTGTAATAGTTAAATGATATGCGTATGAAATGCTGTATACCTGACTCGAAAACGGCCCTATTTCGTCAAAGAGAACCTGAAAACCTATTCCATGATGTGGCTCAACTTTTGAGTAATTGTAAATACCATTTTTATTCTTTCGCCAATTCTCGGGTTTTGTTTCTATAAAGCCCTCAACATTATCATTGCTGATTGGCATATGCATTGATAGTGCGTTAACAGTGGGAGCTCCTTCTACATTCTTCCATTGAGCCCTTCTTATCACTTGAATATCTACATAATTTTCAATTCCTGAAATAGCCGGATTAATCAAATAATTATTTAATACGAATTGATCAAAAACATAGCTTTGACCATATAGTTGACTGAACACAATTAGATTAAGAAATAAGCATATGATGTTAATTTTTTTCATCTTAATATCGTCACTGATCCAACTTTTGATTTATAGATTCCCAAATTTATCCTGTAGAAATAAGTACCCTCATCAAGGTGTCCATGGCTAGTAGTGCCATCCCAATCATTCGCATAAGATGAAAAAAACATTAATTCATTACCAAGTCTATCAAATATTGTAACTTCATTTTCTGCATAAGTCTCAATACCCTCAATAACCCACACGTCATTAATACCGTCATTATTTGGTGAGAAAAGGTTTGGGATGTCAAGGTTAATGTATTCAAATGTTACCGTAGACAGATCTGATGCAACACAGCCACCATCTGTTGTGACCTGAACGGAATATGTACCTCCAACTGCCACTGACAGAGTGGGCTCAGTGGAACCATCGCTCCATAGATAGGAGCCATTGACCGATGAAGCATCCAGTACAACTGTGTCGCCAATAGTTGCGGATACATCTCCGCCTAAGTCAATATCTGGTATATTTTCGATAGTTATAGAAGTAACTGAGACCGTAGCTAAAGTACCATAATAAACAGAGGTAACTACATTGAATGTACCCTCTGATAAATATGAATGTGTGACCTCTGTTTCTGTTGCTGATGTAGTGGAGGATGTCATATCTCCAAAATCCCACACCACACTATCAGCTGATGAGACATCATTAGTCAGGTTGAAGGTAGTTTCATCAGGAAAACACAGGTTAATCGCAGATACGGTCGGTTCCACCAAAAGATCGCATTGATCACTGTAGCTATCGCTAACTTCAGAAGCTGTCCATGCATAGTCAGCAATTAGGATGGAAGATACAAAGCCAGGTGAAGCCTCCTGATCAAGTAGACTTGTTGGCCTGTCTCTAAAAAAAACTATGGAACCCATCGTGGGGAAGTAAAGCTGGGTATCACTATCGTCAAAAGAGCGTAATTCATTGCCATCTAAGTAGATTTTAATGGTTTCAGAAGATTCCCGAGTAATAATAAGTTGATAATAGTCTGTAGTGTTGAAGTAATCTTCAGAACTAACATCTGCAGTATTTGTGTCGTTCTCCCAAAAAGTAAGGGTACCATTCCCCTCCGTACTTACTCTAATATAAATACCCTCATCATTGACATGATCAAAACTTAATAAATGTACCCAGTCAACGGTACGGCTGGAACGTATAAGTAATTCTTCCAGATTAAAAGTAAAGCCAATTGTATACTCAGTACTAATCAATGTGCCATCTACAAATGCCAACCCTGAATTATCTTCAAAATAGTAACCAGAGATAGGTTGTGAATTTGGGCATGAAGAATTAGAAGCAGTTGAACTACCAAAAGTCCCGGTATCTCCAACATCATTTCCTAATTCAACAAGCACGAACGAATCATCCTCAACTGCATTAAAGTTAGCATTGAGTGGAAAGTTCAGTGATGTTTGTGCATATGATCTTGTTGCGAGTATGACGCATAAAAAGCATAAATATCTAGTCAATACCATCACAAATTAGATTCAATTGCTGAAATACTATTTACAAATTGCTACAGATAGTTAAATCTAACCAAACTTAAATTTTTTAAGAAAACCATCATTCCAACGGAAAATTCCGCCGTTGTTGGTGTTCTCACCTACAAGTCATAATCAAGCATAGATTGCGAGCCTCTGTAAGACTCCCGTAATCCGAAGCGATAGCAAATATAGTTTCTTTCAATAAATGATTATCAATGCACAGAATAGGTAGCGAGTAATTATCCTTCTGTTTCACAAACACTACTGGCGGTTTGTTTCCAAGTGATTCATGGGGACGAACATTATTGTAATCCCAGATCCATTGCTGAGTCTGATCTCTCACCTGATTGAAATCCATGAATAAATGTGCATTCAGCACCTCTCTACGATACGTACCATTGAACCTTTCAATGAGCACATTCTGGGTAGGTTTTCCTGGCTGGATAAAAAAGCTTGATACGATGTTTCCTTGCCTGCCTCGAAGACTATTGAGGTAAATTCAGGTTCATTATCTACCCGAATAACTTCTGGCTTACCTTTCCACTCAATGAGTCTGTCCAGCTCTCTGGGCACTCGTCTGGCACTCAATGAAGTATCTATGTTATAATCATCAAAGCCTCACGGCTATGATCATCAATCACGTTGAGAGTACGAAACGGTCTGCCATTTATCAAGCTGTCATGCATAAAATCTATACTCCATGTAATGTTGCTTCCAATCGGAATCACATGAGGCATCTTCATTCGTGCAGGAAGTCGTCTTTTGCGTCTTTTACGGATGTTTAGCCCCATCATTACGTACACACGATACACCCGCTTATGATTCCATAGATGTCCTTGAGACCGTAGCAAATGGAACATCTTTCTAAACCCATAAGTAGGATACCGTTCTGAAAGTCCCTCCAAATGTCTGATAATTACTTCATCCTCAGCCTCACGCTTAAATCGGTAGTAATACACCGACAAACTTAAATTGACCATCATACAGGCCTACATCCCAGTCAGGGTAGTGTGGATAACATCATCCAAAGGCTGAGCCAGAAAGCACAAGGGGTATATGAACAAATCCGACAAGAAATCAGCCATGCCCCTGTTGTAGGAAGTGATGAAACAGGGGCAAAAGTGAATGG
>JAAEPI010001081.1 GCA_024232835.1 Cytophagales bacterium | reverse complement strand
TTGCATTATTGAAGAGTTTTTTGGGTACAGCGATAATGGGATTTCCATGTGAACCGGAAAAAGTGTCCATGTTATTGAAAAGTAATCCGAGCTTTGTACGAGTCTGTGGATTTGCGCCGAAAGAAGAAAGGGATGAGTATTGTAGCAGGCATATACCAAGTGAGCGCAAACTGCAGCAATTTGACCAGATCATGAGTGAATGGGGGCTATGGGATAAGATGAAGATTGCGCTGGTGACTGAGAACATAGAGACAGGTGCGATTAAAATAGAAAAGGAAGTAGTCGGAGACACCACACACTATTACGCGTATTCAGGATTTGAGACAGTAAAGTATAAAGACAAAGATGGCAAGGAGCAGAAGAAATCGCAATCAAAGTTAACCAAGAAGTGTCGCTGTCAAGACAGAGACAAGTGTGAACATGACTGGGTATTGTCAGATGAGGGTGCAGGAACAATCGTGAAATCCATAACAAAGATGTATTGGGGGCACAAAGCAAGCATTGTAGGTTTTCCCCGTCAAGGAGTACCTCTGGATGCAAGAGCGGTACTGGATGGGGCGACACATGACGGAGAAACGTATTTGCCGCATGTAGAGAAGGTATTTGAAATGTATCCGGTAATTGAAGAGTCGGTTAAAATAGCATTATATGATAGTGCGTGTGATAGCAAGGATTTGAAAGATAAGTTTATGGACAAACTTGGATTAAAATTAAAAGCATCTTTAAATCCAAGGCGCAAGAAGGAGATAACAGAGGGATTGCCGCGTGGTATGGAGAAGATAACTCCGTATGGTGTGGTAATATGCAAGGGTGGCCATGAGATGGATTATAAGGGAATGCGTTATGAAAGAGAAAAATTCATTTACCATGCACCAACGGACACAGATGGAGAACCGGTGTGTTCAACATGTTGTCATCAGGTAGAGTGTTGTCCCAATTCACTGACCGGGAGGATGATTAATATATCATTTGGATTATTACCCCACATAGACTCGGAAGATCCTCATATGGCAAAGAGATTCAAGGCAATAATGACACGTCGTCCTTCAGTTGAAAGGATGATAAAGCGCCTGAAGTGTGATATTGGTGATGATCGTTTAAGCAAGAGAGGGAATCTTGCGTTTCAGGCGTACCTGGACAAGACGATGATTGCCTTTCATCTCTTGTTACAGAATTAAATTGAGGATTTATAAAGTAAAACA
>JAAEPI010001080.1 GCA_024232835.1 Cytophagales bacterium | reverse complement strand
CATCACAATTCAAATTTCATGAAGAGTTGAATGACTTTCTTCCCGTTAACAAACAGAATCAATTCTTTTCCTATCTCTTCAACGGAAGCCCATCAATCAAAGACCCTATAGAAGCAATCGGAGTGCCTCATACAGAGGTAGATCTCATCGTTGTCAATGGGCGGTCTGTAGAATTTGGATACCGACTACAACAGGGTGACACTGTAGAGGTTTATCCTGTCGGAGCAAACATTACGTTGAAATCTATTGTAAAGCTCAGAGATGAGCCTCTGAGAAAGGAAGCTTTCATCCTTGATGTTCATTTAGGTAAACTTGCCAGGATGCTCAGAATGCTGGGTTTTAATACGGTGTACGAGATTGATTATGATGATCCGGAAATTATCAGGAGAGCCTTACAGGAAAACCGAATTATCATAACCAGAGACCGCCTCCTTCTGCATTCGAAGGTTGTTATTCATGGATACTGCGTTCGATCAACAAATTCAGAGGAACAACTCCGCGAAGTGCTTGACCGGTTTGATCTCTATTCACATATGAAACCGTTCTACAGGTGCATGATGTGTAATTGCAAGGTGAGGAGCGTGGAAAAGGCTGAGATTCTCCACCGCCTTGAACCGAAGACCATTCTCTATTTTGACGAATTTTATACCTGTACCGGGTGCAACAGGATTTACTGGCAGGGTTCACATCATGAACGGCTCAAGGGCAGATTTGAAAAGATTCGTCAGTTCAGGAAAGATAAAAAACGGCATTTTGCAGAATAATAGGAGTAAATCCAAATATCGAATATCGAAATTCGAAACAAATTCGAATGTCGAATGTCAGAAATACTAAACAGAATTTTAGTCATTTGAATTTTTAATTTTGAAAATTATTTCGGTTTT
>JAAEPI010001079.1 GCA_024232835.1 Cytophagales bacterium | reverse complement strand
CAGGAGCTCAGAATTTTGCAACATTACGATCTGTCATTGATACGCTCATCAAGCAATCTCTCGACATTTTACCGAACCTTCAACTTATTGCTAAATTGACTCCTGAGTAGTTACAATATTTCCACCAATACCTACCAACATTTCAGGAGAATATTTCACTACTTCCTCTTTTATCCAAGTCGGAAATTTTCCCCACTCATCTTCATTTTGTATACCCTCCTTTAATCTAACGGCTCCCAGATTGAAAGATCGCCAGCTCCTTCGTTCTCCATTGGAAACGAAATTTACCTCCGTGCTTCCCCCTCCCACGTCTATAAACATGTAGGTCAAATCCTCATCAAGATTTCCTGTACTAAAAATACTCTGACCCAATACTTCAGCTTCCTCCTCACCAGGAATAATATCAATCTGAATTCCAGTTTTAGCTTTGACTTTTGAAATTATTTCCTCTCCATTAGTTACGCTCCTCATCGCAGAGGTTGCAGTGGCACAGTGTTTATCTATCTTGAAAACTGAACAGAGATGAACAAAGTCATAGGCCATTTCTATCAGGCTATCTTCTTTCTCTTGTGAGATGACACCATTCACAAAAGCATCCTCTCCGAGTCTAATTGGTAATCTAATCAGTGAAAGCTTATTGAAAATGGGTAATTCACCGCCATCTGTAACCTCATCGAATAACATTCAAATGGGATTGGAACCAATATCTATTAACTAGGCAGTAATAGACTAGGGATATTTTATAATATTTTGTATCTTTCTGTCATGGAAAAGGAGGATTTCAGCAAGATAACAGATGTAGTACGTGATCCTTTGCGAAAGGGAGCTATGGGGATGATAGGTAAGGGAATGCACAAAAAGGATGTAGCCTTAATTATGGGCGTCCATCCCAATACGATTACCAATTGGGTTGAACTATGCGTTGAAGGGTATCAAGGGGCTTAAAGATTTAAAGAGAGGTGTCAAGTCGGAGGATAAAAAACTTCTCAGCAGGTCTGAAGAACAGAAAATTCAGGACATGATATATGATACTATGCTGGATCAACTTATTCCATACGCCCTTTGGACAAGGAAAGCAGTGATGGAGTTGGTTGAGCCAGAATTTGGTGTGAAATTAGCCGTAAGGAGAGAACATGAGCCGATGAAGAAGCGGATTAAGTTTTAGAGCTAATCCAGTACGTACTCCTCTTCCAGATTTTCTCTGGAGCTCCCTCCAAGTTCTCTTCTTAAATAGGCAAAAATTGCTTTCTTGTCAGTCTCTGATATGACTTCCCAAATCTTGGAAAGAGGCTCTATGGAAGGGTATTTTTCTTGTTTATCCTCTATTCGTGAATTAAACTGCTTCAGTGTGATGGTGCCATCCAAGGAGTCATCCTCGTACAAATCGATACGATCCAGTACCTTATCCGCAACTCCACGAAGCATTTTAGTGAGTTCTGGCTGATTGATGACCATACGGTATTGGAGAGACGTAGGATCCAGATGAATGCTTTCTATAACTTGAAAATCATTTCTGAGGCGTTTCCAAATCATATTCAATTCATCAATGCCGGAAGCATTTAGCACTATCATATCTAAAATAGCTGGTTTTAATATTTACCAAAATTAAGCAATAAAAAAAGCTGGAATATCCAGCTTTTTTACGGGTTATCTAATAGGCACTATACCTACTCCCCAAGTAAAGCATTTAATTCCTCTTCCATTTTATCCGCTTTGTCATTATTATCAAGATAGCTATACAAAAACATCAACGTCTGAAGGGTTGCTTGATCTGCAGCCTTTAGTTCATACACTTTCTCCCAATAAGGAAGAGCCTCAGCAAATCCTTTCTCAATAATTGGTTTAAGTTCCTTGTCCTTCTTTTTGTCTGCTGCAGAAGTAGTTAGTTGTGTCCACTCTTTATACGACACATTGGCTTGATTGAATCTTGCTACTGCCAGATTATAGTTGCTTTCATAGTGATTCGGATCGGCCTTCAACGCCCCTTCATAATACTCAATAGCCAGATCAACATCTGTGTCTTCGTAAAGCATAGCAATAGAAAAGTAGAGAATCGGGTCATTAGGCTCTTGCTCAATGGCTAATTTAAGTTGTTCGATTGCTTCGTCTACTTTATCCAATTTTATTAATGCGTCTACTTCATATCGGTTAAGTGAGTTGTCAGATGGATATATCTCCTTGGCATTGCTTATTACTTCGAGCGTTCCTTCAAAGTCTTTCTTCTCATTCAGAATGATGATCATATTATAATAAATATTGAGACTTCTTGCGCCTGACTCAACGGATTTCTCTAGTAAGCTATATGCTCTTTCATTGTTACCCGCTGCTTGAGCTGTGTAACCTGCATTTGTGATCGCAACAGTGTCGCTCTTTTTAATGCTCCATGCCATTTCAAAATTTTCTGATGTTGTAGCCCAATCCTTTTTTTCATAAGTATCGAGAGCCTTCGTAAAATAATGGGCATAATACCCCTCAATTTGCTGATCCATTGTTACTGGCAATCCGGATGGGACTAATATGTAGTACCCTTTGTCCTGTTCAGCGAGTTCATTAGCTTTATCAAATGAAGCAATAGCAACCTCACGAGCATTATCTGAAAGCATATTGTATTCAGGATTAGAAATAGTATCAATTGTGGCATATATCAGACCTCTATAGTACCAGGTCTTTCCATCGTTCATTGTTTTTTCAAACTCAGTAGCGTTATCTATCATAGCCTTTGCTTCATCAAGTTTGCCTTGACTCCATAAAGTCTTCGCTTTGTTAACGTTTGGTTTTTTCACTTTTTGAGCTGATAACGAGCCTACGATTAGCACACTCATTAGAAAGGTTAGTACATTCTTCATAATAGAAAATTTATTCTTCATTATTGTTTTCATTGCTTTGTTCATTTTGATCTCCTGCCTCTGAGCTTTCATTTTCGTCAGGCTCATCTATTGGCGAAATTCGTTCTACAGCAGAGATTTCGTCATCTTCATTGAGTCGTATTAACTTGACACCCTGAGTGGCTCTTCCCATTATTCGGAGATTATCAACCGACATTCTAATAGCGATTCCGGATTTATTAATAATCATCAATTCATCTCCATCTTCCACGTCCTGTATGGCCACCAATTTCCCAGTTTTTTCCGTAATATTTATCGTTTTTACTCCTTTCCCTCCTCGCTTGGTTATTCTATAGTCTTCCAGGTTGGATCTTTTACCATATCCCTTCTCGGATACTACCAGCAATTGAGGTGGTTCTGCACTTCTTACACACACCATACCAACGACCTTCTCTCCTTCTCCTAAGCGTATTCCTCTAACACCCGCAGCATTTCGTCCCATAGCTCTGGCGTCTGATTCATGGAAATGAATAGCTCGTCCTGCACTATTTGCTATCACGACATGATCATCACCACCCGTCAATCTTACATCCAGTAGCTTATCACCTTCATGGATCGTTATAGCATTGATGCCATTTTTCCTTGGACGACTGTAGGCTTCCAATGTGGTTTTCTTGATGGTTCCTTTCTGGGTACACATAACCAGAAAGTTGTTATTTATATAATCAGCGTCTTCAAGGGTCTTCACATTGATGACTGCTCGTACTTTGTCCTCTGGCTCTATATTGATTAAGTTTTGAAGTGCTCGGCCTTTAGCCGTTTTGGCTCCCTCGGGAATCGCCCAAACCTTAATCCAAAATACTTTACCCAGTTCAGTGAATATCAACAAATGATTGTGGGCTGTGGCAACAAACAAATGCTCAGTGAAATCTGCATCTTTGGATCCTGTAGCTTTCGCTCCTACTCCACCTCTACCCTGTAGTCGATAATCTATCAGTGGCGTTCGTTTGATATAGCCTTCATGCGAAATCGTAATCACCATTTCATCATCAGGGATCATGTCCTCAGCAGTGAATTCATCCGCACTATGTTCAATGATTGATCTTCGCTCATCCCCGTAGCGCTCTTTCATTTCGGCAAGCTCTTCCTTGATTATACTCATCCGCAATGATTCATCTCCCAGGATCGCTTCAAGTTTCTTGATCAATTCCATGATCTCTTCATACTCTTTTACGATTTTATCTCTCTCCATTCCGGTGAGACGTTGGAGTCTCATTTCCAAAATTGCTTTGGATTGAATCTCAGAAAGGTTGAATTTCTCCATTAGACCTGTCCTAGCTGCCTCCGGATCACGCGACGCTCGAATGAGTGCTATCACCTCATCCAGATGATCCAATGCAATCAGGTACCCTTCAAGAATATGCGCTCGTTTCTTTGCTTCGTCTAGTTCAAACTCCGTTCGGCGAATAATGACCTCATGCCGATGTTCGATGTAGTGGAATAATAAGTCTTTGAGATTAAGGGTTTTAGGTCTCCCCTTCACAAGTGCTACATTATTTACACTAAAAGAGGTTTGAAGTTGGGTGTATTTGTAAAGGTTGTTAAGAACAATGTTAGGAATAGCGTCCCTTTTCAAATCATACACCACTCGGTATCCTTGCCGATCTGACTCATCTCTGATGTCAGAAATGCCTTCAATTTTCTTATCGTTAATTAGTCCGGCAGTTTTCTCAATCATTGATGCCTTATTCACCTGAAAAGGTACCTCTGTGACAATGATTTGTTCTCTTCCACTTTTTGTTGTTTCAAAGTGTGCTTTTGCTCGCATGACGATACGTCCACGCCCAGTTTCAAAAGCAGACCTCACTCCCTGATAGCCATAAATTGTTGCTCCGGTAGGGAAATCAGGTGCTTTGATATACTGCATCAGCTCTTCAACAGTAATGTCTGGGTTATCGATCATTGCCACCAAACCTTCAATCACCTCTGTCAGGTTGTGTGGAGCCATATTGGTAGCCATACCCACCGCAATTCCGCTTGCACCATTGATTAACAAATTCGGGACTTTGGCAGGCAGTACTGTAGGCTCTGAAGTGGTGTCATCATAGTTGAGTTGAAAATCAACTGTATTTTTCTTCAGATCACCCAACATTTCTTCCGAAATTCTTCCCAAGCGAGCTTCGGTATACCTCATGGCAGCCGGTGAATCACCGTCCATCGAACCAAAGTTTCCCTGACCATCTACTAGCGGATATCGCAGAGACCAATCCTGAGCCATACGAACCATACTGTCGTACACTGCAGTATCACCGTGTGGATGGTACTTTCCCAGCACATCTCCAACAATCCTGGCGGACTTTTTATATGATTTGTTGTAATTGACCCCAAGCTCATCCATTCCGTAGAGAATCCGCCTGTGCACAGGCTTCAATCCATCTCTCACGTCTGGTAAAGCTCTAGAAATAATAACGCTCATCGAATAGTCGATGTAGGCGCCTCTCATTTCTTCTTCAATATTTATAGGGATAATATTTTCGCTTCCTGACCACCCCTCAACAGGGTTATCCTTATCTCCGTCTGACATACAAAATTAGTAGTGTATACGTATGTAAAAAATACTCCGCAAGTTAAGCAAAAATTACCTCTTGGGTGGTGCTTTTAGTAGGGATTGAGCTTCTTTTTATTCCTGTTTTTATATCGAAATAATTTCCTGTGATTTTGACCCACTTTTGGGTTCTGCCACTTAGTGATTGGCTGCCCCCTTACTTCGATCAATCGCCCTGTTGATGGGTCTGTGATTACATGTTTGAGCTGAATGTGGTCATTGGAAATTGGCGATCGTGGTATTTCAGGAATATTAATGCTCACCCCTACTTGCAAGAACAAGGTGGGGTGTTGATGGGTGATTTCAGAGCCTCCCGGAATACTAACATTAAAATTCTTAAAGTCGATGCTTGGCTTGACTATGACTCGGAAATATTCGGACAGTTGCTTCTCCATACTAACGCCAAAGTTGATATATAAGCTTCGTTGGATAGCGGCATTGAATTCAGGACCTGACTTTATCCGTCCAACTTGTAGCTCTGCTACAAATAAGTGTTCATAATATGTATAGAATTGGTAGCCTACTGTTCCAAACAATCGGCTGTAGATTGTTGACTCAATATTGGGTTGATAAGAACGTATAACTCCCTGATAACTAGTGGGTAATAACTCTCCAATGTATTGCTTTTCCCAGCTATATCCGATTCCCATTCTGAATTTCTCTAAAAAATTATAATGGAACTGAAGAGTTACTGGAATTCCGTGCGAAATTCCTCTGAATCCAATTTCAGTTGTATCTCCATTTGCGAAGAATTGAGCATTTTGAAGCTCAGGATTAAGTACTGGATTTGATAAGCTTGGGAAGGGCACATCGAAAGGATCTCTCACGGGTACTTCAGGGCCCAGCGAAGGGTCATTAAACCAATTACTAAATCCTTGGAATTGCGTACCGATGACTGCATCACTTGGCAAGATATATTGCCCAATCCTATCTTGGTAGAAGTAATATCCACTTAGATCATGCTTGTAGTACGTTTTGCCATAGCCTGTTGCTAGTGTCCATGCAAATTTGTTCAATATGAGTTTGACTGGATTTCTGTAGATGTTGTATTTTTCGTAGACGTCAGAATTTTGTCCAATTAATTGGAGCGTACTCAGAAGGCAGACTATGATTAGCAAACGTCTCAAATTCGCGATTTTGTCAAAAATAGAAATACTTGGTGGATTAATGTATGATTTGGAGTGTAACGTCAAAAACCAAAACTTCATATGGTTCAACTCTGGCAGTATAATCCGGCACAACAAGCTGGGTAACTAAATCAGGAATTGATGACTCAGGAATCACACGCACGCTAGCGCCATATGCCTGTGAAGATGGTATGAATATGGTTGCTCGTTCACTTTGTTCCATCTCTCCTACTCCTGAGTCCAAACCTGGGATAACACTGCTAGAACCAAATTTATATTTGAATCCATTTAAGCTGTCAAAGGAAGAATCGTCAAGAAGCAGTCCATTGTAGTCAACAGTAATGCTATCCCCTGTACTCACTTTGATCCCGTTTCCCATCGCAGTTCGTTTATAATACACTCCATTGGTTAATGCCACAACTGAATCAACTGGATGGATCAGATTATATATTCCATTCGGAGGTACCACGTTTGGAAATAAATTTGAATCCAAAGTATCATTTAAGTTATGTCCAAGGATGTAGTTATTTATTAGAATGTCTTCGCTGGTAGCGATATTGGATTCGCTCTCCCTCATGACTACTTCTACTTCAAAATGCAGAATAGTTCCTAATGGAACACCACTTACTACAAAATCTCCATAACCCAAACTATCGGGAAGAATGATTCCGTAGGATTCTCCTTCAAGAATATCGGCAAGGCCATAATCCAAACCTTGTGGAAAAATGGCATCAGCATTTCGCAATAACTTGATGGGATCACCATCAGCAACAAGGTGACTATCTATCAAGTCGCCGGATTCAAGATTTGTAAGTGTGTAATAAATGGAGAATACATCGCCTGTACTGTTCCCACCGGGATTGGACGCAATCACATATTGATAAGCCCCTTCAGAAGTAGTAGAAAATGTTAGGCTGTTGTCTGATAAATATTGTTCGATAGTTTCACTATCCAGAGTTTTTGTTGGGCTATCATCCGAGCCGCAGCTTGCCAATAGTATCGCAAACGCTAAAAATAGTAGGGTAATCTGCTTCATAACACCTCAACGACTCGGAGTAAAATTATTGTAGGCCTTTGACATCAAAAGTTTTGCAGAACATTTGAAAAACCTTGAGTTTATTCAATCCGAGCTTCTCTCCGATCTTCAGCATAGATCGGTATTCGCTCTGTCCGATTGTTCGCTTTTTGTTAATGATGTCTTCATCATGTTCAAGGAAAAAACTAGCGATAAATCGAATTAAAATATAGGGTGATTTCAAAACTTGTCTTTTATAATCCTCGTAGGTGACTGCTTCCAGCGGTACTTCAGTGATTTCCAATGTTTTCATATCGAAGGTCATATGCATCGCTTTATTCAGGATTTCACAGAAGTTGTCCTCCCAGTCTTCATACTTATCTATCATGAACTTCATTCCGTATACCACTGGATCTTTTTTCATGAAGTATCCTCCCTTTGAGAGTTTTCTTGCTTTCTTATTTAACGCCAACTCTTCGAATAATGTCACTTTTCCATCGGCCTTGGCAATCCCAATGGTGGGAGCCATCATTACCAAAGAGAAAAAATCATGATCGTTGAGTTCTAGATATGGAGCCTCACTTTTGATGAAGTATTTCTTTAGTTCAAAGGTCGCTTGTTGGATCTCCCTTATTTCCATCATGGTATCAATCTCGTACTCAGTAAACATAGTGCTGATTTTTCTGAGGTTGAAAGTACACAACCTTTAAGTAATAGAAAAATTAGTATTCGAATTCACCCAAATCTATTGCTGTACAAATGACTCTAGCGACTGATAACTATGGAAAATTATCTCACTTTTTTGTACTTCAAAGGTGAAATTGGATGTTTTAGACTGGAGACTTCCCGTGGTGGTCAGTTCAACATGATTTGTGCCCTCATGAAGCGGGACTCTTGTATAATAAATGGAGTGCGGAATGGTTTGCCAGTTTCTTGTGTCAGCTTTTTCGGTTGAGGCATTCAGAACACTCACCAAAAAACCTAAATTTTGATCCTCTTGTCGAACTTGATTCTCAATTACCTTTTTCAAAGCAAATCGAAGTATTCCCGTTGTTATCTCTTTAGCCATTCTCTCTTGAAGCGTTTTAATAGCAATCAAATTCACATTTTCCACCAACTCCAGCGAATAATCCCTTCCTTCAGTTGTAATGTGTCCTTCATGAAAGATCGGCGGGCGCTCATTGTATTTTGGGAAAGCCACTCTCACTACACTCAGATCAGCTAATGAATTGGCTTGCACTTGTGTGCACGGGACGATATAGGGGTATCCATATTCGTCCGTAAAAGTGAAAAAACCAGCACTGTAGCCACCTGTTGCAAAGGTAAATGACCATTCATCCTTTACAGGCCCTAAGCCATTATGCCAAAAGAAAACCAATTCTGATTCCGGCTGAGTTGGTTGGTAATCTTGCATATCAAACTCATTCTTATAGAAATCCACTTCGGTGGCAAATCCTGTCAAATATGCTGAGCGAATAAGATCCTTTTTTAGCTGCTCGGGTGCTGACACACCAAACATTTCTACGTACACGTCTTTGTACACATTGTATGCATTACGATAGGCTATGAAGGCATTGTTGAAGTCGCGATCTGCTTCATAAATGATCCCCATCAGGTTGTGAATAAAGGCATCTTGCTTGTATTTGTTATCAGACTTGTACTTGTCGCTTAAGGTATTGAGTCGATTATTTAGCCTTCTACACTCTACCAATGCGGACTGGCGATCTCCAAGTTTAAGGTAGTTCAAGGCTTTATAATAGAGCAAAATAAGATGTTCATGATCCTCCCCTGGGTACACGAGCACATTGGGATTTATAAGAAAAGATGCGGCGACTTGACCAGCCTTCTTGGTGTAGTCTTCGCCAAAGATGTACGCCTTTTCAAACCATTCATTACTCACCTCATAGTTTCCAAGCATGGACTCCACTACCCCCTTGTTGTTGTAATACAGGAATCTGGCTTTTTTCTCTGATTCCTTTTTATTGCTTTCCAGAACTTTGTTGGCGGCTTCCAATTCGCCATATTCAAATTTTTGATTGAAGTCGAGATTGATCTGGTAGAATGTTGCACACCCAGATGAAAAAAGAACGAGTACTATAAATAATACCCGTTCAGTAATATGTTTCCTGAAATAAGTCAATGAAGTATGACTTAGTTTTTAATGTATTTCTTGATTTCTTTATCGCCAATCCAGACTTTTTCAGTCGTTTCAAGATTAGCTAGTTCGAGGTTAACTTTATAGGACACCACTTTCTCCTTCTTGTATGAATCGGTAATGGATGTAATGACCCCAAAAAGCATAAAGTCTGCCCCTAATTCTTTTCCCCATTGGGATTGCGTTTCAGGGGAAGCGAATTCTCCCTGATCTGCTCTTTCTTCTCTCATTTTTTCTCTGAAAACTGAATTTTCAACCACCCGTATTGTTCCGGAGTTAATAAATTCTCTTTCAAGATCTTTGATGAAAGTCTCTGGCTCAATATGCTCAGAACTTTTGTTTTGAATCATCCCTACAATGATCACTGGCTTCCGACCTTCATCATCAGAAAAATTACTTCTCCAAGTTCGTTTCAATACGTCCTCTATCATTTCGGCGGCCACAAGTTTAGAATCTGTATCGTTCCACCTGCCACTAAGATCAATTTGTTGATCGGGCGATACTCGGGTTACAGTTTTACTACAAGAGATGAGAAAAATCACCAGAGCAAGCGTTAATAGTCTTCCAATAAATTTCATAATGTTCAATTTTTGCACAAGTTATATAAGTTAAAATTCAGTTGACAATTTGATATTCAAAAACCTTGCCGATAAGGAATTAGGAATAGCAAACTGATTGCCTCCAACATCCTCGATCCAGCTATACGAAAGGGTATTGTCTGCTCCCAATGCGTTTAAAATTTCTAGTCGCAACCACACAGCTCTGAACATACTATCCGATATCATATCGAATCTCTTTGATAGTCCAATATCAGCTCTATAGTATTGGTCTCCAGAGAAAATATTTCTAGCGGACAAATTATCTGGCGGCCCGATGGGATATCCAGAACCATAAACCATATTCAGGTAAATCCGCAACGATGGATCGCTCGGCATATGATCCTCAAAGTATATCGCCATATTCACACGCTGATCGGTTGGCCGGCGAATGAAATTTCTATCATCTTCTTGAATGTTCTCTCGAGTGGTGAGCAACCCTAAACTAAACCATGACTGAGTTCCGGGTATGAATTCACCGTTGATGCGAAGATCAGCACCAGCTGCGTATGCTTTTGCGCTATTTTCGTCAAAGTATCTCAGCCGTACATTATCTATATCGTAGGGAATTTGATTGTACTGCCATTTGTAGTAAAGTTCTGTGTTTATATAAAAGGGTCTTCCCCACATGGTGAAAACTCTTTCCATTCCGCCTATTAAATGTACGGATCGTTGAGCGGTCGAATTCTGCCTTAGGTTTCCATCAAAAGTGCGGAGTTCCCTGTAGAAGGGGAATTGTTGATACCATCCAAAAGACAATTTAAAAGTCGTTGGTTTAATCCAGTTGGTTTTCACCCGATAGCTCACCCTTGGACTTGCAATAAGCTGGTGATTAAAATCCCAATAGTTAAATCGGATCCCAGTTATGAAAGCATGTGTAGAGTCTTTTAGAAATGTGGTGTTCTGAAGGTATCCTGTGTAATTATTAGCTTGAAGCGAAAGTTTATTGAATACCGAGTGGCGTAAGTCTACAAAATCTGCAGAATCTATGAAGGAGTACTCATTGATTTTATCCTTCATGTTTTTTGTCTGAATTCCCACACCCCATTCGAAAAGATTCTGGAGGTTGAGCAGGTGCTCATTTCGGACTTCAATAGTGGACAGTAGTGCTCGCAATCTATTTCGACCATAATTATAGTTTGTCCCAATTCCCCTAACAACTACGCAATCATTCAAATCGCCGGATGCTGAATTATCCACGTCACAAATTCTATATGCCCCCTCCACATCAAAATATTCACGTTCACGAGTATAGACACCTGATAGAATAACTCTCGTTAATGATTTGCCTGACCAGATGTGTGACAGATTTACTCCTGATTGATAAACATCATAATTGAGAATTTCCTGTCCCTGAAAAGCCGTTTGAATTCTGAAATTAGCCTGGATGGAACCGAACTGGGTAGTTTGTGATTCCGGCTTGGTGAGGTATCGATTTCTACCGTAATAAATCAACCAATGCAACTTGGTTTTGTTTTTTTGATTCGACCCTTTATTAGTAAGGTCAAACGTCATTAGTGACTGAATATCAGTGTAAGTTGGGAAATATTGCCCCTTGGTCTCAGTGGTTCCCAGCAAGTACCTGGAGTCTTTGTGTCTTATGCCGGTTACGAAACGAAATCGGTCGTTTACTTTTTGTTTGACGACTGCATATCCGCCAAGAAACCCTACCGTAACTTGACCTTTGAAAGTACGAGGTTCATCATACAATATGTTCAAACTTGAAGATTGCTTGTCGCCATATTTTGGTTCCCAGCCGCCGGCAGAAAAACGAATATTACTGACCATTTCGGGATTGACAAAACTTAAACCTTCCTGCTTGCCTGCATTAGACAGGAATGGTCGGTAGACTGGGATATCATTTACATAAACAAGATTCTCATCAAAATTGCCACCTCTCACAGAGTAGGCAGTGGAAAATTCATTATTGGAAGCTACACCAGGAAGGGTCACTAGAATTTTGGAGAAATCTCCGAATGCTGATGGTAGATTCTCTGCAGATTTCCCCTCCAAAGAAATTTCATTTGTGATTTTCCCCTCTCCTTCCCTGTCTCCGGTAATTTCGATTTCTCTCAACTTCTGAGTATCCAATCGCATTCGCACATCATAATTCACAAAAGAACCCTGATTAATATTTACTGTGATAGTTCTGTTTCGGTACTTCACGTGTGAAAAGCTAATGGTGTACTTACCCGCCGGCAGAATTAGTTCATAACTTCCGTCTGATTTAGAAACAGCTCCTATACTTGCTTCTATGACACTAATATTCACAGCAGACACTGGCTCTCCGGATCTATCAACTATTTTACCGAAAACTGATCCCTGTTGGGCTAAAACGGCATAAACAATTATAAAATAAAATAGGGCAAGGAAGGTTCGGAGCATTGTATAGTTAAACGTCCTTCAGGGATTGAATAGTGTCCTTAGGGTTATCTGACTTGAAAACGAAGCTGCCAGCAACCAACATATCTGCTCCGGCTGCATATAGATCCAGTGCACTGTTGACATTGACACCACCATCTACCTCGATTATCAAATTGGGATTTACTTTGCTGGCCAATGCCCTAAGTTTCGAAACCTTCTGAATGGCACTTGGTATAAATTTTTGCCCGCCGAATCCCGGGTTTACAGACATGATCAAAACTAAATCCAAATCAGGAAGAATTTCATTCAACACTTCAATAGAAGTATGTGGATTAAGTACAACTCCCGCTTTACATCCAAGTTCCTTTGTTGCTCCAATTGTTCGATGCAAATGAGGACAAGCTTCGAAGTGAACCGATATGATTTCTGCTCCAGATTTCTTGCAATCTTCCAAATAAGCATCCGAATTCTGAATCATTAGATGAAAATCCAAAGGTTTGGTGGCATGTTGGTGAATGGCTTTGCAAACAGGAAACCCAAAAGATATATTTGGAACGAAGACTCCATCCATTATATCAATATGGATATAATCAGCAGAACTCTCATTGAGCAATTCAACCTCGGATTGAAGATTGGCAAAATCAGCCGCCAGAATTGAGGGCGACACCATTCGATTAGACATGGGTTCTATTTTTTCAGCAATTTAATCGTTTCGACTTGCTCTCCGGATTGTAATCGGAGAAAATAAATTCCAGATTTGAATGACGAGTTAATTTTCACCTGATCTTCCCCGATTCGAAGAACACCTCTAATCATTGTTTTCCCCTCAAGATTAGAGAGTGTGTATGCAATTTCCACCATATCAATTCTCTCAATTGTCAAGCTCGATTCCGTTGGATTTGGGTATACTTTGAATCGTTTGCCCAATTCTACTGAAGTTCCAAGGACTATGAGATAGTGTGGAATACCATATCCAAGCTCGTTATCAGGACTGCTTGTTTGGCTGGCTGTATTTTTGATTAAATCCATTAATTCCATATTCGTGAGTTCTGGGTATGCCTGCCAAAGTGAAGCTGCATAACCCGCCATCAATGGCGAAGAAAAACTTGTGCCATTATTAGTTCCAATATTTCCAGATGAATAAACTACGGTTGTCTGCAACCCCATGGCTGAAACATCTGGTTTTGTGCGGCCATCATATGATGGGCCAAATGAGCTAAACGACGCTCGTGACTTGTCCCCTCCAACAGCTCCTACAGCCAAGACATTTGGGGAGTCAGCGGGTGCCCCGATATAACACCAGTTTCCCTCTGATTTGCATGACTCGATGGTTGAACCATCGCTGCTATCTGAATCACTACCTGCATTTCCTGCACTATTTACGACTAATATTCCTTTGCTGGCTGCAAGATTAGCCGCTTGGGTAGTTACCGTAGTTTGTCCGTCCATGTTTTCGTATGTATAGTCCATACTCGAGTCGTCAAAGTCGGTATAGCCTAACGAAGAATTGATTACATCAACTCCAGCACTATCGGCATATTCAGCCGCGAGCAGCCAATTGTATTCTTCCACTCGATATTCTGTTGCCACCTCTTCTGTGACAGCCAGTATGAATTTCGCCTTGGGGGCTGTGCCAATAAATGTCAGCGTATCATTTTCATAAGCTCCAGCAATACATGATAAAACGTTGGTTCCATGGCTAGCATATTGATATGGATTTCCGGAATTCTCTACAAAATCAAGCTCAGCTATAATTCTTCCTTCGTCGTGTAGATGTTGAAATGGGGAATTGTTATTTACCCCAATAAATCCACCATCGAACACAGCTATCAACATCCCACTCCCATCAAAGCCATCTGAATGCAAACGATCAGCTCCTAACATTCGAATCTGAACATCAGTATTCGCCAAGATCACTTCAGGATCAGTGAATGTTTCCGCAATTGAAAAATTGACTTTAGTAGTGGAAAGTTTACTCCCAGGTGCCACAAACTCCACAGACGCTACACATGCAAGCCCAAGAATAGAAGATTCCAGAGATGAGGACATTTCAACCAAAGCCGCATTCTTCCAGCGAGAGGTTAAGTAGACGGCAGCACCTGCATCCCGAACTTCTTGTACATAAGATGCATTCACAGGAAAATCCTCCTCTGTTACACTTATCGATTGCTTGACTCGTCTGTCAATTGCTCTTTGGCTTAGGAATTCAAGTGGTAGCCCTGCGGAATAAGCAGAGTTTGCTTTGTCATTAAAGAAGACCATATAGCGATCTTGAGCTTTTAGTGATCCTGCTATTAACAAGCATACCACCAACCATAAAATTCTATTCCGATCCATATTCAATAAGTCTTTGTATCAAAATTCGACCATCTTCTGGTATGTTAACTTCGCCATCGCAATTGACAGTGCAAAATCCTATCTCAATAAAATTTCGCTCGACTAGACCAACGTCCTGTGCATAAGTTTCAAACCGCTCATCTTGTGCAACAATATTAGCTGGAAGATCACTTATGATTACCTTGATATGATCAGAATTTTCAAAAGTATAATCAGAGGAACCAAGTTCTTCATAGTGGTATAGCTGTTCGAAATCCTGATTTTGGGCATTGCCATCCCACACCCTATTGACAATGACTGGAAATGACATCTTTACAAATGTCATATTCTGTTCTTTGTACTCAAGATTTGATGCAGTTTGCAGAATCGCAATGTTTTCAACGGAAAGCCAATTGTCCTGATCTGTTTCTCTACGCTCAATACGCATCAAAAAAGTAGTCTCATTTCCACTTTCAATAAGATCATAAAAGCTTTCTCGAAGTTGATAGGTCTCGATAGTCTCAACTTTATCAACATAAGTGGTTTCGGTCACATCATACATTCGGTAATCACCAATTGCAATTGGGAAGTAGTCCTGACCCAATGGGAGAGTCTCACTTTCCTTAGTACAGGAAAACATCATTAGTATACTAAATAGAAGTAGCCAGTTCCTTTTCTGCATGTTGTCTAAAACTTGAATGTATCCATCCACCACCTATCACATCTTCTCCCTCATAAAATACGGCCGCTTGCCCTGGGGCAACAGCACTCACTCCTTTACCAAAAAATACTTTCATCGTATCATCCACCTGTTCAATAACGGCTGGAGTACCTCTATCATTATATCTCACCTTGGTGATCGTGTCTTTCCGCTCTGTTAGCTGATCATATTTTTGCAAAGTTAGGTTCTTTACGTACATACCATCTCTTGTCAACTCATCAAATGGGCCTAATACGACTCTATTTTTATCTTTTTGAATTTCAGTCACATATGCAGGATAGCCCAAAGCGATACCGAGACCACGGCGCTCACTGCCTACGGCGGGTGGCAATTCAGCGACGCGGGATATCTTGATGTGCAGCTGAGTTGGGCAGACGATGATTACGACATGAGCCGCAACGTGACCTATCTGGACGCCGGCGGTGACTTCACTTCCACCTATCGCGGATCAGCGGGCGGCAGCCATCTGACAGCGGCTGCTAACCTCGGTTACATGTTCTCGGTGTCGGGT
>JAAEPI010001078.1 GCA_024232835.1 Cytophagales bacterium | reverse complement strand
TTCCAAAGCTTGATTTGGTTACCAGTGCCTGTATTTCAACAAGCAGAGCCCTTGTCCCTTCAATACAAGAAATAATTACGGAGCCAGAGCTTAAGTTATGTGTCCGAGAGAGAAATATCTCCGAAGGGTCTTTGATCTCTCGAAGTCCACTTTGACACATCTCGAAAATCCCTATTTCATTTGTAGGACCAAAGCGATTCTTCACCGCTCTTAGTATTCTGAACGACATGAATTTCTCACCTTCAAAGTACAACACCGTATCAACTAAATGCTCTAATACTTTGGGTCCGGCAATTGTTCCTTCTTTGGTAACATGTCCAACTATGAAAATGGAAGAATCCGTTTTCTTTGATATTTGAATTAGTTCATTAGCACATTGCCTGACTTGTGAAACTGTCCCCGGTGATGATTCAAGTTCTGGCTTGAACACAGCTTGTACTGAGTCCATTATAACGAGCTTTGGCTTGATTTTCTTGACGTGTTCAAGAATAACATTTAAATTGTTTTCCGCAACCAAAAAAATATTATTCGATGTAACGTTGAGTCGGTCTGCGCGTAATTTTATCTGTGCTGTTGATTCTTCCCCTGTTACATACAAAGACAGGCAGTCCTGTTCGCTGAATCTTTGGCATACTTGCAATAAGAGTGTTGATTTCCCTATTCCCGGTGTGCCTCCAATCAAAACTGCAGAACCAGCTACAATCCCTCCACCGAGAATTCTATCAAATTCTTCGATATTGGTATGTCTTCT
>JAAEPI010001077.1 GCA_024232835.1 Cytophagales bacterium | reverse complement strand
TCAGAAGAACAGCGTAGCAACTTGGTAATAATTGGGAATGATGAACGGAAGGAATATACGTATCTATTTACAGAGACTGAACCTAACTTTATCAGAGTTTCTCAGCTTAAAGAATTAATCGATTCTTATCCAGTGGACGGTCCTGGCGAAATTCCACAACCTTTTATGTCAACTGACCTTTTGAGATATAAGTATCAGAATTTCTTTTAGCAATTAAATCAATACGCGGTTTAATTCCCCGACCCTCTGGGTCGGAAACAATTACGTTTGCGAAGCAAACTTTATTTGATACCCCGATGGCTCTGCCTCGGGGTAGTTCATTCGAAAAACGGGCTCTAACATTCGCTAGCCAGTTATGCGCCAAATGAGCATTCTACCTGCTTCATCTGTAACTTGTCCACTCCACTACCCATTCTGATATTTCAAAGCTTTGTACAGCTTTCTTCTTTCTGGACTATATCTTTTGGAATGTAGTGCTTCGTAGATGCTGTTGTGGGGGTTGGGCAGTTGCGCTACTTTAGTGCTGTCTAAAAGCTGGAGGGCACACCGCCTGATAGCTGGAAGTTAACACTCACGCCCGCTCACTCAGCTCCAGCCACCGCATTTCCTTTTCATCTAGCTCTCTCTCCACAGCTTTGAGCTGTTGACCTATTTTCTCTAGTTTTTGATACTCCAATTCTGATTGAAGGGATTCCTGAAGTTCCGCTTTTGCAAACTCTAGTTTGGGTAACTCTTTCTCTAAAGTGTCTAGCTCTTGCTTTTCTTTAAATGTGAGTTTTTTGTTCGATTCAGAAGACCCTGACTTCTTCTTAATCGCTTCAGGTTTTTCGGTTTTGACTTCCTTGACAGTAGATTTCACCTCATTTCGAAAATCAGAATAATTACCAGGAAAGTCTCTGATCACACCCTTCCCCTCAAACACAAACAAATGATCGACCAATCGATCCATAAAATAGCGATCGTGAGAAACTATCACCAAGCAACCTGAGAATCTATTCAAGTAATCCTCCAGTACGTTCAAGGTCATGATATCCAAATCGTTCGTTGGCTCATCGAGAATCAGGAAATTTGGGTTTGCCATCAACACACGTAAGAGCTGCAATCGGCGTTTCTCACCACCACTCAGTTTGCCCACTTCGTTGTATTGGACTTTCGGGTCAAACAGAAATTGCCCCAAAAGATTCGAGGCACTCACTTCACTGCCATCTGCCAACGTGATGAATTCGGCCACCTCTTTCACTACATCCAGTACTTTCATGTTAGGATCGAATATCGTTTCATCCTGAGCGTAGTAACCCATTTTTATCGTTTGACCGATTTCTATCGATCCTGAATCAGGTTGCAAATTTTGAGTAATAATATTCAAAAAGGTAGATTTCCCTACTCCATTGGATCCTATCACTCCCACTCGCTCACCTCGCTTGAAGACGTAGTTGAAATCCTCAACCATACGATTTTCATCGAAAGCCTTGGACACGTGCTTCAACTCCAGAATCTTCTTGCCTTGCCTGTGGCTCTTAAGGTTCACTTCCATTTCCTGAACCTTCGCACCACTGCTCGCTTTGTTCTGCAGATCATCGAAAGCATCTACACGATATTTTGCTTTGGTTCCTCTGGCTTTTGGCTGTCGTCTCATCCACTCAAGCTCTGTCTTCATCAGATTCCTTGCTTTGTCAATAGTGGCTCGTTCCATCGACTGCCTTTCGGCTTTCTTTTCTAGAAAATGACTGTAGTTGCCCTTGTATCTGAAAACCTTTCCTTGCTCTATTTCGAGAATTTCGTTAGTCACCTTGTCGAGAAAGTAACGATCATGGGTAACCATCAATAGGGTCAGGTTGGCTGTAGCCAAATGATTTTCCAGCCATTCTATAATTTCTAGATCCAAGTGGTTGGTTGGCTCATCCAAAATCAAAAAATCCGGCTTTACGACCAAGGCCTGGGCTAGTGCCACTCGCTTTTTTTGACCTCCCGATAGCTCTCCCATTTTCTGTTCCAAATCATGGATTCCCAGCTTGCCCAGAATCTGCTTGACCTGATGCTCATACTCCCAGGCATTGAGCGAATCCATACGTTCGATTGTTGGTGCAAGATCTGGGGCATGATCCGGATCCACTTCTATTTTCAATAAAGCCAGTTCGTAATCACGAATTACCTCGAGCTCCTCTTGATCATCCGCAAACACCGATTGAAGAACGGTATCATTTTCATCAAAAGTCGGATGCTGCCTGAGCATAGATATTCGCAGACCTTTTCGAAAAGAGACTGTCCCCTTTTCAGGTGTCTCGAATCCGGCAATAACTCGAAGTAAGGTGGATTTGCCGCATCCATTCACTCCTACTAAAGCTGCTTTCTGTCCCTGTTCTAGTCCAAAAGTCAGCTTTTCAAACAATTGCTTTTCGTCGTAACTCTTAGACAGCTCCTCTACGGACAGGTGATTCATGGCACAAAGAACGTCAATTGATTTTACACTTGCTTGCATCCATCCAATAAGCCTAATTGATCATAATCAACAGGTCGGGTGAGGTATGTCCTAGAAATTATGCGTAGTAAACTATATATTCAGGGTAAGCAAAATTGGAAGTCATGGAAGTGAAAAAATATGCTAAACACGACCTAACTCTAAAAATCGGGATGTTTCGAAACCTCGGTCTAAGCATTACTTTGTTACTTGTGATTCTTTTGTTTGAATTACCCAGTGGTAGCGTAACCATCATAGATTTAGCGATGGTTGATGATAGAACAGAGGAGCTTATTCTTATTCCCCCAACCGAACAACCTCCGCCACCCAAACCCAAACCTCAAATTCTCGAAATTACAGTGGTGGCTAACGAATTGGAAATTGAAGAGGAGATCGAAATTGAGCTTGATGTTGAAATAACAGAGCTGACCGCTGTTGAAGAAATTGTGTTCACTTTGCCAGAAACCCCAGAAGAAGAAGCTGAAGAGATTTTCATCATCGTTGAAGATCAACCAGAGTTCCCTGGGGGCATTCAGGCCTTTTATAAATTCGTAAGTGAAAAACTTAGATATCCTGCTTCTGCCCGACGAATGGGGATTCAGGGTAGAGTCTATATCGAGTTTACTGTTGACAAAACCGGCTCTTTGGGGAATATACATGTGGTAAAGGGGATTGGTTCAGGTTGTGACAAAGAAGCAGTTAGAGTGTTGAAACTTGTCCCAAAATTCAATCCAGGAAAGCAACGTGGAAAACCCGTGAATGTAAGAATGGTGGTCCCAATTATTTTCAAACTTGCTGAGTCTCCACTATGATTTGATGAGCAAGAATTCCATGTATCATTCATTTTAAAGAAAGGTATGAGTGTGAGGTTAAGAAGAAGAAGAAGGCTTATCTTGCATCAAACCACACTATTTTGAAAACTCTTACTATACTCATCCCCTGCCTTCTTTTTGCCATTTCCTGCTCATCTCCATCCAAGTCTGAGGCTGACGAATCTACCAGTATAAGTGGGATTGAAAAACTTCGGTGGCTAGAAGGAAACTGGGTACGTACCAACGATGGTGAAGCTCAAATCACCTATGAGCAATGGGCCAAAACAACCGAAAACGTGTACTCCGGTAGAGGATACACAATCAGGATAGACTCTAGCATTTTTCAGCCAGATACGGTATTCATGGAGCAGATAAGAATTGTAACGATCAACGATACGCTGAATTTTGAAGTAACTGGAGTCAACGAAGCTTCTACGTTGTTCAAATTCATTGAGCAGACAGATACCAGTTTTGTTTGTGTGAATCCTGAAAATGAATTTCCTAAGAAAATTTCTTACACCCTAAGTAATGACCATATCACAGCCCTTCTTTCAGGTCGTGGGCCAGACATCAAATTCTTATTCAGGAGAGAATAGCTGAACATTCTTCCGACCATTCGTATAATATCCATCTTACTATAAATTGATGACGGTCTATCTTTAGGCCGACCAAAAACTTTAACAAATGAAAATTCTCAGATTACTAATTCCAGCTTTTGCATTGCTACTATTTTTGTCGTGCAGCACAGAGCCTTCAATTGATTATGCGCTCTTCTCAGGAACCATCGAAAACCCAGCCGGAAACAAACTCACCGTGCTAGGTAGTGACTTTGAACAAGAGATTGCGGTTGCTGACGATGGTACTTTTTCTGATACATTGAGACTTGAAGCCGGTTACTACACGTTCTCCCATGCCGAGCGATCCAGCTTATATCTAGCTCCAGGCCACAATATTTCAATGGCCATAAATACTGAAGAATTTGATGAGACAATCAAATACACAGGTCTTGGTTCTGAAATAAATAATTATATGGCGGGAAAAGTTCTCAAACAGGAGGAATTAATCCCTGACTCAAAGGCTCATTACCTATCAGAAGAAACTGATTATGTAGCCAAAACAGAAGAACTTAAATTGGCCTATTTAGAGATGTTGGAAGGTGTGAAGGAAGCGGATGCATTCTTCTATGATTTAGAAAAACGAAATGTTAAATACGATAACCTCTCCTCTCTTACAGCGTACGAGGGTGGGCACATCTATTATGCTGCAGAGCCTGATTTCAAGGCTTCTGAGGGGCTACTCGATCCAATCAAAGAGCTGGATTATGATAATGACGAGGACTATCGCTATTTCTCAAGCTATAGAGATCTGGTAAGCGATAAGTACATCGATTACTATGCTATAGTTGGAAATCCTGATACGATTTCGCAGGTGCTTGATAACATCAAGGCATTGAAAAGTGAGAACATTAAAAACGGTCTGATGAAATCGTTCAAGTATTACATTTCGCCGGCATTTGATCAGCTAGGTAGTTTATATGAAGGTATCATGGAGATTTCTACAGATGATGAATACAAGGCTGAGGTTACAGAAAAGTATGATGTGGTGAAGAAATTGGTAAAAGGCAAACCAGCTCCAAAATTCGCCTATGCGAGCCACGATGACAAGCAAGTGTCATTGGATGACCTTAAAGGGAAAATCGTTTATATAGATGTATGGGCCACTTGGTGCGGGCCTTGTCTTCGGGAAGTACCGTTTTTGAAAGAAGTAGAAGCAGCATATGAAGGCACGAATGTACAATTCGTAAGTATCTCAATCGATCAACAGAAGGATTTTGAGAAGTGGAAAAAAATGATTGTTGATAAGAAACTTGGTGGTCTTCAATTATTTGCTGAAGGTGATTGGAGTTCGAAACTAGCTGATGACTATGCCATCGATAGTATACCTAGATTCCTTCTTATAGATGGGGATGGAAATATAGTGAGCGCAGATGCACCCCGTCCTCGCGATCCTGAGTTACGTGAGATGTTGGATGGCTTGATATGAGATTCTAATGAAAAAATAACAGGCAAAAAAGAGGGAGTATCAAAAGTCGCATACTTGGACAAATTGCCTGCTGAGACTTACAAAATGCTGGCTAACTCTCAGGAAATAGGTTTCGAGAGCCTCAGACAGGCCTAGTTCTTATGGGCACAGGCAATGCGGAAGGCGTTACATCAATGCTTCCACAAATCAAATCCCAGTTTGCTCATGTAGTCTTGTCGCTGAACAATTATTGCTTTTTCAATTTTATTTTCAAAAGTCGGAGCAAATCCAAAATCATATACAAAATAGTAGAGTAGTCCACTCGTTTTGAATAAGCTTGAAAAGTGCAGATAATCGTACCCCATTTGATCAAGCACCTCCTTTCGTACGGTGGCTTTGCCTTGGGGACAGAGGGTTTTGAGTATTCGCCGATTCTTTCTGATTTGGCTATTGATCTGTTGGATTTGTCGCTCATCATCTGCTTTGTTTTGGTTGTTGTACGAATTTCGGCAGGAGGCATCACAGAATCGCTTATCTGAGCGTCCTGCTATGGGTTTGTTACAATTTCGGCAAGTAGAAGGGCTAAACATAGTCATTTTTATAAGTACTTATAGTCGACTATAAGTACTTACAAAAGTAGTTATAAATATTTTATTTGAGTTATTCGCTTATGCAATCCTTTGTATCCACCTCTCAATCATCTATTTCGGATTATCAATTGGCTCTGACGATGCTTCGTTCCAAATTGATTGCTTGTAGGTATAGTCCGTCTACTCAATCGACGTACTATCATATGTTTCGTGGATTTTTGAAATATGTCCATCCAAAACCACTCTATCAATTGAGCAAGATAGACGTGATGAACTATCATCTGAAGCTGATTGAGGAGCGACAGATATCGCGATCCTATCAAAATCAAAGCATCAACGCCATCAAATTCTATTTGGAGCATGTACTTGGTCATGATCGGCAGACCTTTGATTTGGAGAGACCCAGACCTGAAACAAAGCTCCCACAAGTATTGAGTATGGAAGAAATTCAGAGAGTGCTGTCGTCTACGCGAAATTTGAAGCACCGAACTGTCCTTACAACCATCTATTCTGCAGGTTTGCGCATGGGTGAGGTTCTTAACCTGAAGATTGGAGATATTGATTCTCCTAATATGCGCATCTGGGTGCGTGGTGGGAAGGGTGCGAAAGACAGGATCACGGTTCTATCACCCATATTGCTGGATCTACTCAGAACGTATTTCAAGGCTTATGGTCCAAAGGAGTATCTCTTTGAAGGACAGACTGGAGGAAAGTATTCTTCAACAAGTGTGCGTAGGGTCCTTGGGCGTGCTGTGAAGAAGGCTGGCATCCAGAAGCCGGTGGTTCCTCATACGCTGAGGCATAGTTTTGCCACTCACTTGCTGGAGCATGGCACCAACCTGAGGTATATTCAGACCCTACTTGGGCATACGAGCAGCAAAACGACAGAGATATACACGCACGTGAGTAGCAAGAAGCTTGAGGAAGTGGTAAGTCCGCTTGATTATATGGCAAAAAGTGAGGTATATTTGAAAGGTCAATAAGCGGCATAAGCGCCGCTTCCCGACTAGTTATGGAGCAAAATGTTGCTTTATGGTGACTTGCTGATTTTCCTGAGCTGGGTGGTCGGCGCAAATAAAACCAGCCGCACCTCACACAAGGCTTCCCGACTCCACGCTGCTCCTCCCTCCCTTGAGATCACTGGCAATTG
>JAAEPI010001076.1 GCA_024232835.1 Cytophagales bacterium | reverse complement strand
GGTCCTACCATTAGAAAAAAATGGAAATGTAATCAAAGCGGCCATAGCTGATACTCTTAACATCAATGCAATTGAAGCACTGGAATTGGAAACAGGATTAAGTATCGATGTGGTTACGGCGCCAAAGGATAAAATAGCTGAAGCTATAGAGCAATACTATGGTCAGCAGGAGTCTTTCAGCCAGCTCGTAAAAGATATTCTCTCAAAGGGTGTAGACGAACTAGATGAAAGCTCCGGCAATATGTTTCCGGTAATTCGCCTTGTTGATTTAGTAATTTCAAATGCCATTAGGACTCGTTCAACGGACATCCATTTTGAGCCTGATGAAAAAATAGTCAGAATTCGTCTGAGGATAGATGGTGTTTTGCATCAGGAGGTACTTTTACCCAAAAAACTGCAATCAGCAGTTACAGCACGACTAAAGGTTATGGGTAAATTGAATATTACGGAAACAAGAATTCCTATGGACGGGCGTATTGCCTTTCAGTTAGGTTCTAGAAGCATAGATTTGAGGATGTCGACATTACCCACATCAAATGGAGAAACCATTGTATTGAGGGTACTCGACAAAGATAGAATCCCCCTCAATCTTGGTTCTCTTGGATTCTCTGTTGAAGATGAAGAGACCTTGAAAGATATTCTAAAGGCTCCCAATGGTCTGATACTGGTGACAGGGCCAACCGGTAGCGGTAAAACAAGTACTCTTTATACAGCGCTTGGTATTGCCAGTAGCCTTGAGAGAAATATTCTTACGCTTGAGGATCCCATCGAATATGAATTACCCGTCATAAGGCAGACCTCTGTC
>JAAEPI010001075.1 GCA_024232835.1 Cytophagales bacterium | reverse complement strand
CGTGGCCCTGTTGGTGAGCCAATTCCTTCCAGCAGGACTGCGGCACCTATAACTAACAGGAGAAAAATAAAAAAAAGAGAAAGCTATGAACTCAAAATTTGACCAAAATATAATCGCGGCCAGTGATTTAAAAGGGTCTGTCCGAGTTTCTCAACGCGATTTTAACCAATAATTACTACGAATTGAGGACTCTAGCAGAAAATCAATCTGTGTGAGAATGGGCCCTATAAAGCTCGTCGGAGCACAGGTTGATTTTTCTGCGGGTCTAAAGCTCGAACTTTCGTATTAGGGAATCGTGTGCAACATATACATTAATCTTGCTCAAAATAGTATTCGACTAAATAATGTCAAAACAATATGTTACAACGATTTGCTTCGTTGAGAGATCCGGATATAGCCTGAAATATCATTATTATTTGAGCTTATTTTTTCCGATGCGGAAAAAGCCTGCATTTGCTCTGCATATCCTGTCAAATGTCTTCACTGCTTCATTGTCCTCAATCTCAATCACTTAGTTGTCGTCAATCTCAATCACTTAGACCGAATAGAGTTTGCATGGGCAATGAATATTGTTATAAGACCAGGTAGTTTAGGACATATGAAGTGCCGCCTTGAAAGGAAAGTCCAAGACCAGTAGCGTCACGTCTTCATCTCACGATCGGCTCGGCCTTCTCTAAGGGAAAGTT
>JAAEPI010001074.1 GCA_024232835.1 Cytophagales bacterium | reverse complement strand
TCCTCCCCTAGCTGATAATCAGGTAATTCTCAATAATTACAAGTCAGTAATGAACTATCGATTGGGAGCTGAGTTCCGAATGGACAACATCCGTTTTCGAGGTGGCTATGGTCTTCAAGCTGATCCTACAAACAATGAAAATGACAGAAAAAATGTCACCCTCGGTCTAGGCTACAAAACTTCTGACTTCTTCATTGACATGGCAGTTGTGAACACGAAATTTCAATCTCTTTATAATCCATATACGTTTGAATCGCTTGGTCTTGCCGACCCTCTTGTTACATCAGATCACAACAATACCAGAGTCAGCGTCACTGCAGGATTCAATTTCTAATCTGATTTTTACCAGTGAAGAAATTTTGGAGTTCGGCCAGTATCTCGCATGGTTCTGATAAGCCGGACTCCATTTCTGCCTGATTATATGATTCAATTCTTTTTTCGAGTAAATATTCTATTGATTTCTTCACATCGCTACCAATAAGCGGTCTATGCGATTCCTTCTCAATTCGAGAGACAATTACGTCAATGGGAGGATTAAGAAAAACGGTCAGCCCGCTATCATTCATCCAGCTCATGCTATTGTGAAAACATGGGGTTCCTCCTCCTGTAGCCACAATCACTTTATCATGAGCCAATAATCGAAGTTGATCTGCTTCTATCTTTCGGAAATATTCTTCGCCCTCACGATCAAAAATATCAGCTATTGATCTGCCAATTTGCTTCTCTATAATGAGATCTAAATCTTGGAAAGAATAGTTAAGTTCTTTAGCTAAGTGGCGCCCAACAGTGCTCTTCCCTGAGCCTGGCAGTCCAACTAGAAATATCCTTGATGGTGGCGTCACTTCAGAAGTTTGCGGACTCTGGCAATATTTGGAACTGAATTGAAATGCCACTTGCCCTTGACCACACCATCCTTGAAAAGAAGGATACCGGGATTAGATCGAACCACAGCCTTAAGTACAGTTTCATCAGCAAAGTAGAAAGGAAAAGCCAATTGATTTTCATGCCTGAAACTGTCAAACACCTCATAAGAAGAGGAAGTCAACAACCATGTTTCTACTCCCGCTGTTGATGCCATTTGATTTATTTCCTCTAAATTTTTTAAGCTGACTTTCTCTATGTTGTGAATGACCACAATTAATTTATCACCTGTTAGAATTTCGTCAGTTGCTTCTCCGTCATCATTCCAAACACTGAAGTCTGCAATCTTAGCTTCGGATTTCTTTGGATTCATAACTACCGCCTCTTTAAATGTGTAACCTTCCTGCGCCTTTGGGTATTCAGTTAATCTAAATTCTTGGCCATCTTTTTCCATCACATATTCATACTTGGCCAGTTCATCAGGCTGCATCAGGGCTGTCACGTCATTTCCTACAGCATAACTTCTAAAATCAATGAAGGGCAAAAACCAAATCGCAAAAAGAGCAATGGCCGTACTTCCTAAAGTCACAATCACCATGATAATGTTCTGCACCTTGACAGAAATATATTCTTTGTAATTACGGAAGTTGAAGAAAATCACTAAAATTAAGATCACCAAAATCACATCTTTGTAAAAGCTCTGCCAGGGAGTGAGCGGAATAGCATCCCCAAAACACCCACAGTCCGTCACTTTCTCAAAATACGCTGAATAGAATGTAAGGGCAGTGAAGAAAAGAATAATCACTACAAGGATGATCGATGTAAGTCGCATCCTAGAAACAATTAACACAGCTACTCCTAGCACTACTTCAAGCACGCTAAGAAAAATGGCCAGAAACATGGCTGCCGGAATAAAATGCTCAAAAAATGGAGCAATATCTATGGCGAAAACCTCAAAATATTCTTTCAGTTTTATGGCAGTTCCCGTTGGATCGTTGAGTTTAATCAATCCGGAAAAAATGAACAATCCTCCAACTATAAACCGTGCTGCTTCTCTAATAAATTTCATGATTCAAACTTGTTCTCTAATCAATATTAGTGCAAATACTGCGTAATTAAGCATGTCCTGATAGTTGGCATCCACACCTTCAGAAATCAATGTGGCGCCTGAATTATCTTCAATCTGTTTTACTCGAAATAATTTCATTAAGACAATATCGGTAATGGAGGCAATCCTCATATCTCTCCAAGCTTCTCCATAATCATGATTTTTATCTTCTAAGAGTTTTAGCGTATCGTTTGCCGCTTTGTCGTACAATGGTTCCAATTTCTCAAACGAAATTTCCATCTCATCCTCTAAAGTTAAATGCATTTGTATCAGAGCAATTACACAATAATTGATGATTCCGATAAAATCGTTTTCAATCTCCTCCTCAATCTTTTGCGTACCCTTCTCCTGTATTGACCGGATACGCTGTGCTTTGATCAAAAGCTGATCCGTAATCGACGAAAGCCGAAGTATCCTCCAAGCAGTGCCATAATCACGTGTCTTCTTTTCAAAAATTTCTTTGCACTCTGCAATGATCTCTTGGTACTGTTGTGTGGTTTGTTCGTTCATAAATGCAATCTTTGTCAACCAAAATCAATTACCTCGGTGCAAGCTTGTCTGCCAACAAAGGCAGGCTCGCTAGGTATGATTCGGCGAAAAATTAACTTACTTAATACAAGCTTGATAAAACACACTAGTGGGTTTTACTCCTGCAAAACTATAAATTTTGACACCTAAAAAAACCCTTTATATTCAAGGAAAACTCATTGACCTAAGTCAGCCAAAGGTCATGGGTATTTTGAATGCTACACCGGACTCATTTTACGCATCCAGTAGGAAAATAACTGTCAACGAACTGTTAAAGGCTGCCGAAAAAATGCTGAACGAAGGAGCGACTTTTTTAGATATTGGGGGGTATTCCTCACGGCCCGGAACTGAAGATGTTTCGGTTGAAGAGGAAACGCAAAGAGTCATAGCACCAATCGAAGCTATCAACCAAGAATTTCCTGAGGCGATCATTTCAATAGACACCTTCCGATCCCAAGTAGCCAGCAGGGCACTTGATGCGGGAGCCAACCTCGTTAACGATATTTCCGCTGGACGTCTTGATGAAAGCATGATCGAAATGGTAGGCCAGAGAGGTGTACCTTTTATTGCCATGCACATGAAGGGCACCCCGCAGACCATGAAGGAAGATACTGATTACGAAGACCTCTTGAGGGACGTCACCAAGTACTTTTCGGAAGTAAAAAGAAAATGTCTCGATTTGGGAATAAAGGATCTAATCATAGACCCTGGATTTGGATTTGCGAAGACCATCGAACAGAATTACTACCTCTTAAAAAACTTGGAACATTTTTTGAGCCTCAATTGTCCTATCTTGGTAGGTGTGTCTCGCAAATCGATGATTTTCAAATTACTAGAATTGTCAGCTAACGAGGCATTGAATGGCACTACCGCCCTGAATTCGGTAGCTTTGTTTGGGGGTGCGAGTATTTTGCGAGTACATGATATTAAGGAAGCTGTTGAAACAACAAAATTGATAGGTTATTTGAATGATTCTCGGATTTAACGTTGGCTTTTTAGAGATTGATTGGGTGGACTTGATTGACATCCTCCTAGTCACAATCTTGATTGCCCAAGTGTACAAGCTCATGCGTGGAAGCATGGCCATTCGTGTATTCTTTGGATTCCTGTCGCTATATCTAATTTACCTTTTCGTGAAAGCAGCTGAGATGGAATTGCTCAGCAATATTCTTGGACAATTCATGGGTGTTGGGGTGCTTGCTGTCATCGTTCTTTTCCAACAAGAAATAAGAAAATTTCTTCTACTTATAGGAAGAACCACCGCATTTCAGGAGGGGCAGTTTATGAAAAATGTCCGTTCCATTTTAAAAACAGACAATGCTTACAAAGCCGATGTAGCTCCCATAGTGGATGCGATGAAAACGTTGGCCGCCTCCAAAACAGGAGCTTTGATAGTCATTTCTAAGGATTCCGAATTGAAATTCTACGTAGAGTCCGGTGATCAAATGGATGCAATTATTTCAAAAAGATTGTTGATGGCTATCTTCAATAAAGAAAGCCCCATGCACGATGGGGCGGTTATCATCTATCACGGTAAAATATTGGCAGCAAGGTGCATTTTGCCGGTTACTGAGAAAGATGACCTGCCAGCTCACTTTGGATTGCGGCACAGGGCTGCTATTGGAATGACCGAGAATACGGATACATTGGTAATAGCAGTATCGGAAGAAACCGGACAAATTAGCACCGTTCAAAACGGACGCATCTCCTCAAATTTGGCTCCTCTGGAGCTCCGCACGGCTATCAACGAGTACCTTGCTGATGAGAAAACAGCTAAAGAAGGGTTCGGGAAAATCTTTAGAAGGCGAGCGGCGGTTTAATCACCACAATTTTTTTAAAATTTTTTTTAAAAATTCGACACAATTACAAAAGTATCACGTATCTTTAATTAGGGATTTAGCTACATGCTGAATTTCATTACGGTGGTTAGATTGGATCACCAAATCATCGGTGACCACACCAACCCAAAGGCGAGCTTTAATCTCGCCTTTTGGATTTTTTAGCGATTGCCATTTTACTCAATCACTCCCAATTCTTTTCCCACTTCACTAAATGCCGAGATCGCTTTATCCAAATGCTCTCGTTCATGTACTGCAGAAATTTGTACCCTAATTCTTGCCTGTCCTTTGGGCACCACAGGGAAGTAAAACCCAATCACGTAAATTCCCTTCTCAAGTAATCGAGATGCCATCTTTTGAGACAATACTGCATCATACAGCATGATTGGCACGATAGGATGTTCTCCTGGCTTAATATCAAATCCAGCATCGGTCATTTTCTCACGAAAGTATTTGGTGTTACTTTCCAATTTATCTCTTAATTCTGTTGTTTCACTTAACATATCAAGTACTGCGATAGAAGCACCAACAATAGATGGAGCAACAGTATTCGAGAACAAATATGGTCGTGAGCGCTGACGTAGTAGCTCGATAATTTCTTTCTTGCCAGAAGTGAATCCTCCCGATGCACCCCCCAAAGCCTTACCCAGAGTCCCTGTAATGATATCAACACGATCCATACAATTTCTAAATTCATGAACTCCTCGTCCAGTCTTTCCCATAAAGCCAGTAGAATGGCACTCATCTGTCATGACCACTGCATCATATTTGTCTGCCAAATCACATATTTTATCCAATTGAGCAATATTCCCATCCATGGAAAATACCCCATCGGTAACAATCATTTTGCATTTTGCACCCTCAGCCTCAATCAACTTAGCCTCTAGATCGTCCATGTCATTATTATTATATCGATAACGCTGTGCTTTACATAGACGAACACCATCAATGATCGAAGCATGGTTCAGTGCATCCGAAATGATGGCATCCTCAGGCCCAAGTAAAGGTTCAAACACTCCTCCATTCGCATCGAAAGCCGCTGCATAAAGAATGGTGGCTTCCATACCAAGGAACTTTGAAATTTTATCTTCCAGTTCTTTGTGGATATCCTGCGTTCCACAAATAAACCGGACAGACGACATGCCGTATCCATGAGAATCAATGGCCTGTTTGGCCGCATCGATTACTTTTGGGTGCGACGACAACCCCAAATAATTATTTGCGCAGAAGTTGATGACTTCCTTACCACCAGCAATTTTGATATCAGCACTTTGTGGGGATGTGATAATTCGTTCCTCTTTGTAAAGACCGGCCTCTTTAATGCCAGCTATTTCAGTCTGAAGTTTTGATTTCAATGATGTGTACATGCTAATTTTTTCGTTTGGCGATTTTCGGTTTAATGATTGATTTTGGTTTCACGATCTCAATGTTCTCCATTCAAGCATATTTCCTCCTCAAAGGAGGGATTTAAAAAAATTGTGAGCAGCAAAACTGTCTGGAGGCATTTTATCAACTTGAGTTTCAAGTTCATAATGCTTCACTTTCTCTATCGGTAAAAGTTGCCGAGTCAATCTTCTTTGAATGCAAATACTTCTCAAAATCTATGATGCGAAAATACGTCATTGCGAGGGAAGTATGACCGAATCAATCTCGCAAATATGATCAGATTGCTTCGTTGCACTCGCAATGACGACAACACAAGATGACAGTCAAAAATTGCTATGTTTGTCTTCCCAACATTACCCAATGGAAAAAATACTTGTGATAGGTGCGTTCGGACAGCTGGGCACTGAGTTGACAATCTCTTTAAGAGAAAAATTCGGAACAGATCAAGTAATAGCGTCTGACCTCAATGAAGGCAGAGGTGACGTGATGGACGGGCCTTTCGAGCAGTTAAATATCATGGACGATGCGGCTTATCAGACTGTCCTGAAAAAACATGATATCACTCAAGTATATCATTTAGCAGCTATTCTTTCGGCTAAAGGAGAAAACGATCCACTTTTCGCCTGGCGACTAAATATGGACAGCTTACTTCGAGTACTCGAGTCAGGAAAAGACCAAGTGAAGAAAATATACTGGCCTAGCTCAATAGCTGTTTTTGGGCCGGATACTCCCTCAAAGCTTACGCCACAAACAACCATAATGAATCCAACGACAGTTTATGGTATCAGTAAACTTGCCGGAGAGCGGTGGTGCGAATATTATCATCAGAAATATGCGGTGGATGTGCGAAGTGTCAGATATCCTGGATTAATTGGATACAAGTCCAAACCGGGCGGTGGCACTACTGACTATGCAGTGGATATTTATTGGAAAGCCGTAGAAGGCTCAAATTTCGAGTGTTATTTGAAGCCAGATATGATGCTACCCATGATGTATATGGACGATGCAGTCCGTGGAACAATAGAAATAATGGAAGCTGTATCTGATTCCATCAAAGTACGATCAAGCTATAACCTGACAGGAGTCAATTTTAGACCAGATGAGTTATATAAATCGATTATACCCTACTATCCTGATTTCAAAATTAGTTATGCTCCCGATTTTCGTCAGGAAATCGCCAAGAGCTGGCCGAGAAGTATTGATGATGGACGTGCTCGAACAGATTGGGGATGGCATCCGAAGTATGACCTAACTAAAATGACTGAGACGATGATTGCCGGACTCAAGTCCATGCTAATTGAACAATAAATTCTCCTCTTTACTTTAGGTTTGCCGCCTAACCAGAACCTAAAATGGCAGAATTCACTAATCTACTGCTCGAATCTTCGGATGGCATTATGACCATCACGATTAATCGGGAATCAAAACTAAACGCATTAAATGTGGGCACCATTGCTGAGTTGGAAACTGCTTTTCAGCAAGTGATGGATGACAATACCATCAAAGGAGTGATCCTAACAGGGGCAGGTGAAAAGGCCTTTGTGGCTGGTGCTGACATTGGAGAATTTTCTGCTTTGGAAGAAATGCACGCTCGGAAGTTCTCTGAAGAGGGGCAGGAAGTTTTCCGAATGATAGAAGAATGTCACACCCCTGTGATAGCGGTAGTGAACGGATTCGCACTAGGTGGTGGGTGTGAGCTTGCCATGGCTTGCCACATGCGAATAGCTACAGAATCAGCAAAATTTGGACAGCCGGAAGTAAATCTTGGTGTGATCCCCGGCTATGGAGGCACTCAACGATTAACTCAGTTGATTGGAAAAGGTCGTGCTCTTGAATATATGATGACAACAGAAATGATGGGAGCTAAACGGGCATGTGATCTTGGCCTTGTGAATCACGTAGAACCAGACAAAGCAGCAGCCATTCAAAAAGCTACTAAACTTTTGACCACAATAGGCCAGAAAGCACCGATCGCTATTGGGCTGGTTGTGGACTGTGTGAATAGCGTAGCTACCCCTGATGACGGCTATCAAATGGAAGCCAATGCCTTCGCACGATGCTGCGGAACGAATGATTTTAAAGAAGGTGTGGATGCATTCATGAACAAAAGACAAGCAGACTTTAAAGGCGAATAGATCCGTTGAGCCAGCTCAAAAAACTTTTTGGTGATACAGTCATATACGGCGCAAGTAGCATTTTTGGGCGAGCAATTAATTTTCTTCTAGTTCCCCTCTACACAGCCGTTTTTGCTCCCGAAGATTATGGTGTGGTCACCGAACTATATGCCTATGTTGCCTTTTTGATGGTATTCTACCTATACGGGGTGGAAACAACTTTTTTTCGGTTTGCCACGAAGTACGATGATCAAACAAAATATTACAATATATCAGTCACGAATGCACTGATTATTTCCATACTGCTATCCAGTGCTATCATTTCAAGCTCAGATTGGCTTGGAGATACGTTACCCTACACCAATGCATCGAAATATATCGTTTGGTTGGCTCTAATTCTGGCTCTTGATACTCTTGTTGCAGTACCATTCGCAAGACTAAGGTTGGAAAGCAAAGCGAAAAGATTTGCGCTCTTTAAGATCTCCAATATTCTTGTCAACATTACTCTCAATTTATTCTTCTTGCTTTTCTGTCCTTATTGGGTCAAAGAAAATCCTGATAGCTCGGAATTTATCCAATTGATCTACAATCCCTCATTTGGAGTCGGATATGTTTTCGTTTCTAATCTGGCAGCATCCGCTTCTACAGCTCTCTTCTTTCTCCCCTATTGGGTCAAATTTCGAATACAGTTTGATCGAGAGAAGTGGAAAGAGATGTTTCACTATGCCACTCCACTTGTCATTATCGGATTGGCAGGGGTGACCAACGAGATGCTTTCCAGACTCCTGCTTAGACACTGGCTTCCTGAGGGCTATTATTCAGGATTCTCGAACATAGCTGTCTTAGGGATTTTCGGAGCATGTTACAAACTGAGTATGTTGATGAATCTGTCTGTTCAGTCATTTCGATATGCGTATGAACCCTTCTTCTTTTCCAGATCAAAAGATAGAAACTCACCGGAGCTATTTGCTAAAGTGATGAACGCCTTCATTATTTACGGATGTCTGGCTTTCATTCTCATTTCTCTGATCTTGCCAGAAGTTGCACCAATAATTCTGCGACAATCAGATTATTTGACTGCCCTGCACATTGTCCCTATTCTTTTGTTTTCTGGTCTATTGCTAGGAATTTTTTACAATCTTTCGGTCTGGTACAAACTCACAGACAAGACCATTTATGGAGCCTATATTACCATCATTGGAGCCGTTCTAACAATAGTGTTCAACTGGATTCTTATCCCAGTTCTAGGATATGAGGGCAGTGCCCTCACGGCTCTTCTTGCCTACTTGGTGATGGTTGTAGTAAGTTATGTCTGGGGACAAAGGAATTTCCATGTGCCCTACCAGCTGACCAAAGGCCTATTCTATTTGCTCTATTCTTCAGTACTTGTAGGAATAATTTGCTATTTGCAATTAGAATCTACCGCTAAATACATTTTTGGACTGTCGGCGTTAGGATTCTTTATAATTTTGGTGCTGGCAATAGAAAGACCAAGAAAAAGCATCCAATGAATTTGATAATTCCTATGGCCGGAATGGGCAAGCGACTCAGGCCGCATACCCTGACCACTCCAAAACCTCTTATACCTGTCGCTGGTAAACCAATCGTTCAGCGTCTGGTTCAGGACATAGCCAAAGTCACTCCTGAGAAAATCGAAAAGGTGGGCTTCATTGTCGGACACTTTGGAGAGGAGGTTGAATCCCAACTTCTGGATTTTGCCAAAAGTATTGGAGCAATAGGTCAGATTATTTATCAAGAGAAGGCTCTGGGTACCGCTCATGCCATTTATTGCGCAAAGGAATTACTGGATGGTAAGGTCTCCGTTGCATTCGCTGATACACTATTTCGAGCGGAGTTCACTCTTGATACGAATCAAGATGGAATTATCTGGGTTAAAGAAATCGAGGATCCCTCGGCATTTGGAGTTGTGAAAACTAATGAAGAGGGCATTGTCACTGAATTTGTAGAAAAGTCAAAAGAACCAATATCGAATAAGGCAATCATTGGCATTTATTATTTCAAAGTGGGCGAAAAACTTAGAGATGAAATTCAGCACCTGATTGATCATGACATTAGAGGGGGTGGCGAATTTCAATTGACTATGGCATTAGAAAGTCTTAAAGAGAAGGGCATGCAGTTTACTACAGGCACGGTCCAAGATTGGCTGGACTGTGGGAATAAGAATGTTACAGTTGAAACAAATTCTCGCTATTTGACCTTTATCAAAGACGAAGAATTGATTTTAACAAGTAATATTGAAGGAAGTGAAATAATTCCCCCAGTGTATCTTGGCTCGGGCGCGCGAATTCAGAATTCTGTTATTGGGCCAGGAGTTTCTATCGGGGATAATTCAATTGTAAAAAACTCGAAAGTGGAACATTCTTTGGTACAAGACGATTGTGTCCTAGAAGATGTTATCCTCTCCAACTCAATGCTGGGAAACTACGTAAAAGTGAAGAATTCTAAAGACGAGCTGAACTTGGGAGACTATTCAGAAATTAACTAGTGAAATACTGCGCTATCATATTCCTGTTCTTTACTCTTAGCCTTTCTGGCTATGGTCAGCGCCGCAATGAAAATACGTTTCTTAGTGAGGAAGCTTCCATGAAAGCCGAGATGGCGCTAATTGATGGGGAGAAACATTTGTTGCTTGAAAATTATGCTAAGGCTTTGGAGATGTTTCATGTGGCGAGAGATATAAATCCCGATAATGCTGCAATTCATTTCAAGATTGCAGAAGTGCTCTTTAAAAACAAAGCGTTTAATGATGCCGTCATGCCGGCTGAAAAAGCAATAGATCTTGATCCGAAAAATAAATTTTATTATTTACTAGCAGCGGACATTCATACCGCTCGATCTGATTTGCAGTCCGCACAAAAACTGTATGAGGCTTTGGTGAAGCAACCCAACACAGAAGACTATTATGTTGATTTGGCATTGATATATGAATATCAAGGAAAGGACACTAAAGCTCTGGAAATGCTTGCCAAAGCTCAGGATCATTTCGGAACTAATGAGGCCATGGTACTTGAAAAACAAAAGATTTTTCTGAAAAATGGAAATTATGAAGCGTTGGTTCCAGAATGGGAAAGACTCATAAATGAGTACCCTGGGGAAGATAATTATATTTTTTCATTAGTTGATATTCTTGAAAATCAGGGGAATGTTGAAGAAGCGAAAGGTCTTCTCAAAAGCTTGGTGAGCAAGGATCAAAGTAACAACAGAGCGAATTTGATGCTTGCTGAGATAATGATCAATCAAGGGCGATTGCATGAAGCCATGGAATTTGCCAGAACCCCGCTACTCTCTTCTAATCTGACTTTTGATTTCAAGGGAGGAATTCTCAACGATTTCATGAGATTGACCCAACCGGAAAACCACGAATACTTGAAGACATTGGCTCAAGACGTGGCTGCTATACATCCGGATGATTACACTGCACAGGCGTTTGCCGGTGACGTGCTCTATCAATTGAACGATCGGCCAGCAGCCAGAGATTTCTACGTCAAGGCCATTAGAATTTCTCCAGACAACTATCCTGTATGGCAAAATATACTGAGTATCGAGTCAGAACTCAACCTGATGGATAGTCTAATAGTGCATAGCGAAGAAGCGCTGGAATATTTTCCCAATCAGGCTGCCATATATTATCTGGGGGGTTCGGGCTATTTACAAAAGAAAGAATATGAAAAAGCCACTCAATTATTAGAAAGCGGCAAACGATATGCGGTCGATCAGCAGCTCCTAAGTATTTTCAATGGACAACTAGGCGATGCGTACAATGGAATGCAAAAACACAATAAATCAGATGCTGCCTATGAGGCATCCTTATCAGCAGACAATACCAATGAGCACGTTCTGAACAATTACAGTTATTTTCTCACGTTGAGGAAAGTGAATCTTGATAAAGCTCTTGAGATGTCTACAAAACTGATACAACTCCAACCAGAAGTTGCAACATACCTTGATACTCATGGATGGGTGCTATTCACTCAAGGCAAATACAAGGAAGCAAAGAAACATTTGCAAAAGGCAGCTGGCTTGGGAGATGACGGAACAGTATATGAGCATTATGGTGATGTACTGTACAAACTTGGTGATCAGGATGGAGCATTAGAACAGTGGGAAAAAGCCGCCGCTTCGGATGATGCTTCTGACTTGATTCATAAAAAAATTGCCGACAAAAAATTCTATGAAACGTCAATAATTGAGTAATTACTAAATTATTTTAGGACAATTTTTCGATTGCCGAGCTCTATGTGACCGATGAAAGTCATTTAATACATATGAATAAAGTTGTTTACGGTTTGATTTTCGCAAGTCTACTTTTCACTTCGTGTAAGAGAGAGTTTGCACTTTTCAATGGAGCGAGTGGGAAGTTTGCCGTCAATGAATTTCAATTTGACTATTTGTCTTCAAAGGCAAAATTCAAATACACGAGCGGCAAAAGTAAACTGTCCGCTACAGCAAGTTTTAGAATTAAAAAAGACAGCCTTATTTGGGTGTCCATTTCTCCAGGCCTAGGAATTGAAGCCGCCAGAGTATTGATTTCCAGAGATAAGATTCAGATGATAGACAAGCTGAAAAAAGATTACTACGAGTTGGATTATGTCACTCTTACGGAGACATACGGTTTCGAAATGAACTATGATCTTGCCGAGTCTATCGTCCTTGGCAATATGCTATTCATGCCCGAAAAAAGACGAGATATCTCACTAGATGACAAACAATATTCATTTACTAAAATTGATGGCCCTTATGGCGTAAGTCATTTTGTGGGCGTCAATTCTCAAAAACTTGAAAAGCTATTCGCCTTTGATCAGGTGACTAATAATTCCATTTCTGTAAATTACGGCAGCTTTGAAAAAGTTGAAGGTCAAGTCGCCCCTCAATTGATCGACGCTAAAATCAAAATTGCTAATGAAAAAAAGGAGGACACCCATATTGAAATCGAATACAACCGTACCGAACTTTCAAATAAGCCTCTGAAAATGCCATTCCATGTTTCGAGCAGGTACAAGAGAAAATAGCTTCATAAAATTCAGCCTTGTAATTCTTTGCTTAATATTTGGCTATTCTGTCTCTGCGCAAAAAAACAGGAGCCAGCTAGAGAAAGAAAAACGAGATAATCTGGAACGGATAGCTCAGGCAGAAAAAATTCTCGTTGAAACGGCCATTGAGCGAAAAGCTACCATTGGTCAACTTCAAGCACTTCAAAATCAAATACGAGCCAGAGGAGCACTTATCCGATCAATGAATAATGAAATATCATTTCTCGAAGCAGAAATAAGCGATATCAACATTGTGGTTAATTCGTTGGAAGCGGATCTTAAAAATCTGAAGGAGGAATATGCAGAAATGATTTATTCAGCCTATAAGGCGAATCAAGGCTACAGCTTACTTACTTTTCTATTTTCTTCCAGCACTTTCAATCAACTTTTCATGCGATTACAATATCTGGATCAGTACACTGAAGCCAGAAAAACACAAGCCGAACAAATCGAATTGGTGTCTGTAGAGCTGGTATCACAAAAAATTGAAGTTCAAGCTCGACGAGACGAGCAAGAAGGTCTCCTCAGGCAGCAGTTAGAAGAAAATAAAAAGCTATTGGGTCTCAGAACTCAGCAGAATGATCTGGTTGTAGAGCTTTCCACCAAAGAGACAGAACTTCAAAGTGAGGTAGACGATAGAAAAAAGGCTCTTGCGAAATTAGACGAATTGATTGCAGACATTATCACCCGTGAAGCCGCCATGGCTAATGTATCGGACGTGGCGGACAATGCTTCTTTTGAATCTCAAAAATACAAGCTTAGCTGGCCTGTCAAAACTGGATTCATTTCAGCGCAATTTGGACGACAACCTCACCCTGTGTTGGAAAATATTTTTACTGACAATAGCGGTGTGGGTATCCAGACAAATAGTGGTGAATTTGTTACTGCAGTTTCCGCGGGAAAGGTCACTATGGTTGCAGATTCTCCGGGTATGCAGCGAGTTGTAATGGTTCGGCATGGGCAATACTTAACTATATATGCTCGATTAAAGGATGTTAACGTAACTAAGGGCCAGCTCATAGGACGAAATGATCCGATTGGTACCGTATTCACGGACGCAGATGGGCTATCCCAATTAGAATTTCAGGTCTGGAAAGGCAATAAAAAACTCGATCCTGAAAAATGGCTTATCAAAAAGTAATGGTTGAAATTCCACATTTTATTCACTTACCTCTATCTTTGACGTCTTAAACAACACAATCATGCAAACGATATTACTTTGGGTACCGGGCTGGGGAGAAATGCTGACTATCGCATTCTTTACGCTCATACTCTTCGGAGCCAAAACAATTCCTGAAACCGCCCGCGCTACCGGTACAGGCATTCGGGAATTCAACCATCCTACCCAGCTACTCAAGAAGGCAATC
>JAAEPI010001073.1 GCA_024232835.1 Cytophagales bacterium | reverse complement strand
CTGATATTTCTAGTAATAGTGTTAGGTAGTTTTGGTGTGTTTAGATTAGTAACAAGTAAAACCGCATCATCATGACGTCTAAGCAAATCATAAAACATCTGAAAGATTTAGAGGCTACTAAAGTGAAATTGGCAATAACAGATATTGATGGCATCCTTCGAGGCAAAGTGATTAGTCTTGACAAATTTGAAGGAATCGTTGACGGTTCTTTTGGTTTTTGCAATGTGGTTTTCGGGTGGGATTCTGCAGATGTATCCTATGATAATGGGACTTTTTCAGGCTGGCATACAGGCTATCCTGATGAGGCGGCCTATGTGGATATAGATACATTAAGGACTGTGCCGTGGGATGAGGATATTCCCTTTTTTCTGGCAGACTTTAGTGGGAAAAAAGTAAATAAAAATAGCTTTCATGTTTGTCCGCGCACGCTACTAAAAAAAGTAAGGAAGGAATTGGAAAATGATTTTGGGTTTGAAGCGATGTTCTCACAAGAATTTGAATGGTTCAACTTTGCGGAATCTCCAGAATCGCTGAAGGAAAAGCAATTCGTCTCTCCTACACCGATGACTCCTGGAATGTTTGGATATTCTATTTTGAGAAGCTCACAACGGTCCGATTTTTTCAATGATCTATTTGATTTATTAACCGAATTTAATATTCCGATTGAAGGCATTCATACTGAAACAGGCCCTGGGGTTTATGAAGCTGCGATCACTTATGCTACCATTTTGGAATCGGCCGATCGCGCTGTATTGTTCAAGAGTAGTGTCAAGGAAATTGCGAGTAGGCATGGAATCATGGCATCCTTTATAGCGAAGTGGAGTGAGAATCTGCCAGGGTGTAGTGGACACGTGCACCAGAGTTTGTGGGATGGAGATAAGAACCTTTTCTATGAGGAAAAGGATAAAAATAAAATGAGTAGCGTGTTCAAAAGTTACATAGCAGGACAGCTTCATTGTCTACCGCACATCCTACCAATGCTTGCCCCGAATATCAATAGTTTCAAACGACTAGTGGAAGGAGCATGGGCACCTACGACTCTTACTTGGGGAATTGACAACAGAACGGTTGCACTTCGGGCATTGCCTGGTGGGGCAAAATCGAGTCGGTTGGAGAATCGTGTACCTGGCTCGGACACCAATCCGTATTTGGTCATGGCCGCATGTCTGGCGAGCGGAATGTACGGAATCAGGAACAAACTGAAATTGAGTCAACCTGCTGTAGAAGGGAATGGATATGAGGTAAGTGAATTTGGCAAGTTGCCCACAAGTCTCTGGGAAGCCACGCAAAAAATGAAGGAGTCTAAAATTACGCAAAGTTTGTTTGGAAAAAAGTTTGTTCAGCATTTTTGTGAGACCCGAGAATGGGAATGCAGAGAGCATGCAAAAGCAGTCTCAAATTGGGAGATTGAGAGGTATTTCGAAATTATCTAATGTTTGATCAAGTCACTCAATACAACTTCCCAACGGTCATCAGATTCGGGATAGGTGCATCTAAGGAACTGCCAGCGTATCTAAAGTCAAACAACCTGAGAAAGCCATTAGTGGTCACCGATCCAATGGTTTACGATTTGCCTTTCCTCAAGGCAATTTTGAAAGATCTTGAGACTTGTGGAGTATCCTATGAGACGTTCAGTCATGTTGATAAGAACCCAGTGAAAGCCAATATATTGGCAGGCGGAGATATTTTCTCATGTGTCAAATGTGATGCCATAATTGGCATTGGTGGTGGGGCAGCTATGGATGTTGCACGCGCCATTGCATTGAGAATCAACAACCGAAGAGACCTATTTGAATATGATGACTTGATTGGAGGAGACAAGTTTATAGATGGCGAAATTCCACATTTAATTACAATCCCAACCACTTCTGGCACGGGTAGTGAGGTCGGAAGAGCAGCGATCATATCAGAAAATGACTCCAAGCGAAAGCGAATTCTCTTTCATCCGACCTTGCTGGCAAAGATCGTTTTTGCTGACCCTGGTTTGACCTTTGATCTTCCTCCTAATGTGACAGCAGCGACGGGAATGGATGCTTTGACACATAACATGGAGGCGTATATTTCTAAAGGATTTCATCCCATGTGTGATGGTATTGCGTTGGAGGGTATTGGTTTGATTGCTGATTCGTTGGAAGGGGCAGTACTAAATCCGAATCCTGAAAATAGATCCAAAATGATGCTGGCATCCCTGATGGGAGCAGTTGCCTTCCAAAAAGGATTGGGGATTGTTCATTCTCTGGCTCATCCATTATCAACGTTGCTTGATGTTCATCACGGACTGGCGAATGCTGTGATGATTGCCTATGGAATGGCGTATAATATGTCAGGTTCAGAGGATAAATTTAAACAAATGGCTAGGGCATTAAAATTGAAGGATATTTCTGGAAATGGAGTCTTGGATAGACTGAAAGGTATAAATGAGCGAATTGGTATTCCGAGTAAATTATCAGACTTGGGGGTGCTGCCCGAACATGTAGATGCATTGTCGGAACTGGCGTTGACGGATTTTTGTTTACCAAGTAATCCCAAAGATGCGAGTTTCGATGATCTCAAGAGTATTTATCAAAAAGCAATTCTCAAGTAACTATGATTAAGATTGGTGTGACCTCTGGTATGCTGTATGCAGATGACAACCGAACTACATTTGCTCCGAAAAAACTGAACTATATGGTTCAGGACATGGGAAGATACTTGAATAAGGAAGGAGTTCTCCCAATATTAATTCCAAGTCTTGAATTCGGCGAGTTGAGAATATTTGTCGAAGCAATGGATGGCATTGTTTTACAAGGAGGTGCGGACATTGCCCCAGAAACTTTCGGTGAAGAACCAATTGGCGAATGGAAAGGCGACAGAGAGCGGGATCTAATTGAATTGGAAATCTTGAAGTATGCCATGGAATTTGGGAAGCCCGTTTTTGGAATATGTCGAGGGTTTCAATTGATGAACGTGTATTTTGGAGGTACCCTTTATCAGGATATTCCAACACAGTTCGATACCGATGTTTTACATAAAGGGGCGGACTATGATCAAAACACACATGAAATTTCAATTAAGAAAAATTCGTTTCTTTATCGAATATGTGATTACCGAAAGGAGGCATTTGTCAATTCCGTTCATCATCAGGGAATCAAAACTCTGGGAGAAGGATTGGAACCAATAGCCTGGGGTGAAGACCATCTGGTGGAAGCATTTTATCATGAAAAGAATCCTGAGGGAAATGTCTTGGGTGTACAATGGCATCCAGAATTCAATTGGAATCACAAGTACAATCTTTTAAATTCGGAGAAGCTTTATAACCACTTTTTACATTTCGCACATGAATCTTGAGAACAAGAAATAGTTTTTAGCGATCATCAATTTATATTAGAAAAAGAGGATTTGAAAACAATATTCGACGATTATAGATGAAAATAATTAATCCATCGACAGAGGAAATCATCAAAGAACTTCCGGAGGACACGGCTGAATCTGTACAGTTGGCATGTAAAGATTTGAGTAAGGGTCAAAAGGATTGGGAAATTCAATCCATCGATTATAGAATTTCTCGTGTCAAAAAATTCAGTGAACTTCTATTGGGGGATATTGATCGTCTAAGTGCAATTCTCACATCCGAAGTTGGAAAACCTCTGGTTCAATCCGCCAATGAAATAAAAGGTGCGGCTGAGCGCATTCGATATTTTATTGAAAATTCTAAGTGGGTATTAGCAGAGCGAATTGGTCATAAAGAGCAAGGCTTGGTAGAGAAGGTCACCTTCGAGCCACTAGGGGTCATCGCGAATATATCTGCATGGAACTATCCGTATTTGGTGGGAGTAAATGTCTTTATTCCGGCTCTGATTGCTGGTAATGCAGTCGTGTATAAGCCTAGTGAATTCAGCACATTGACTGGACTGGAGATCGAAAAGTTGCTGCAAGAAGCTGGCGTGCCTGCAGATGTATTTAGGTCTATTGTTGGAGGAGGTGAAATTGGCAAAATACTACTTAACCTTCCCTTGGACGGATATTTTTTCACAGGATCTAACAAGACAGGGAGCTTCATCTACCAGCAAGTAGCAAAAAAAATGGTAACCTGTCAGATGGAGTTGGGAGGGAAGGATCCAATGTATGTGTCGGAGCGTAATTCGAATATTCTTTTGCTTGCACAAACTGCCGCCGAAGGTGCATTTTACAACAATGGTCAAAGTTGCTGTGCCGTTGAACGCATATACGTACATACTGAAATTTATAAAGAATTCTTGGATGAATTTGTGAAGGAGGTGAGCAACTACATCTCCGGTAGCCCTACGGATGATGGTGTTTTTATTGGACCCTTAGCAAGAGAAGGTCAGTTGGACGTGTTGACAAATCAGGTGCTTGATGCGATTGAGAAAGGGGCGAAGCTGGAGCTGGGCGGAAAAAGGATGGATAGAACTGGTTTTTACTTCGAACCTACAGTATTCACTAATGTGAATCATATGATGCTGGTTATGACAGAAGAATCTTTTGGTCCTATCATAGGAATCCAGGAAGTGAAAAATTCACAAGAAGCCGTTGAACTAATGAAGGACACAGAGTACGGCCTGACTTCTGCGATCTACACAGAGGATAGAAAAGAATTTGAATTTTTGGGTAAACAGATGAGCAGTGGCACTGTTTATTGGAACTGCTGTGATCGGGTGAGTGCAAATGTGCCATGGGGTGGAACAGGGAATTCAGGATTTGGAAGTACACTTTCAGAGGAAGGAATAAAGGCTTTTGTGAAGCCAAAGGCCTGGCAGATGAAATATATGAAATAGCTAATGCTCTAAACTCAATTCCATTTTAATATCACATCGGTCATAATAATCTTCTGCAATCTCGACTTCAATGAAACCATAATTTCGATAAAGGTGAATGGCATTTTCGAGTTTCTTATTGGAATATAGAACGAGGGTTTTGAAGCCAAGATTCTTTGCTTTTTGATGAGCAGCTTTCATTAGTAATTTGCCAATCCCTTTATTTCTAGCATGCTCGTACACGCCCATTTTTGTCAATTCAATAACCTCTTTTGATTGCTTCATTAAAGCAACAGTGCCAAGAATTTCACCATCTTCAGTAGCGAACAGAATGGCTCCTCCAGGATTGATTATTTTGTGTTCAGGATTTCTCAAAACCGAATTGTCTCGTTCTTCCATGACAAAGTATTTTTCAATCCAATCCCTATTAATCTGATCGAAATGATGACTATGTTCTGTAGCGTAATTGATGATTTGCATGGTATAATGATACGCATCCTTTTGAGAAATGGTTCAATCACCTATCTTTAAAGACCAACCAAAATTCTATGAGAAAGATTTCGAGTCTAGTATTTGTGTTGTTATCACTAGTTGGGTTTGGCCAGGAGTTGGATAGTTTGTACCGTGAACTACAAAAAAATTCGGATGATGAAAAAGTCCGAGTAGAAATTTATGCTGCTTTGGCATGGGAATATCGAGATAATCACCCAGACTCCACACTCATTTTCGCTAGCCGTGCCGTTGGTCTGGCACAGGGGAATAATTTTATTGATTTGGAAATGCTATCAACAAATTATTTGGGAGTGGCTTATCGTAATTTGGGCATGTATACTAAGTCGCTAGAAATGTATTTAAAAGCGCTCAGCATGTCTGAGGAGTTTAACAATGGTGAACAAAGGGGCTATTCATTAATAAACATTGCAAATTTGCACTTATTCCAAAAGGACTATTTGGAAGCTAGAAATTACCTCATCAATGCGCTTGACCAGGCTCAGGAATTGGCAAACCTCAAGATGCAAAGTTATTGCTATTTGAATTTGGGAAGAGTTCATAGAGAGCTGCAAGAATATGAATTGGCTGAGCAATATTTTGGTCAGGCTGTAAGAGTTCGGGAGGATATAAATGACGCCTATGGAATTGTTTCAGCAGAGCTGGATTTAGCTGAAGTTTTGCGACTCAAAGGATCTCTTAATGTTTCTCTTACCAAATTTGAAGATTTAATTCCCAGAATTATTGAAATAGATGACCTGCGGGCACTAACCAGAGCTTATAATAGTATCGCTAAGATTCACTTAAGCCTTGGTCGTTTCGATTTGGGGGAGAAAAACGGCAAAGAGGCTTTGCAAATAGCTGCTAAGCTATTCTTGAGTTATGATGAGAAAGAGGCGTTAATAAATCTGAGCAATATTTATGCAGCCAAAGGTGAATATGAAGAAGCCTTTGAGTATCACGTAAAGTATGCAAATCTTAATTACCAGATCTTTAGTGAAGAAAAAATACGACAAGTTGAGCAATTGAAATCTAAGGCAGCCATAGAAAAGCATGAAGCCGAGAACGATTTATTAAGGGAACAAAAAGAGCGTCAACAATTAATCAGTATTCTCTTTGCTTCTATTGCATTTCTGTTTCTAATAGCTGCTTTTGTTGCCTGGAGAGCCTACATTTTAAGAAAGCGTCTTTCTAAAAAAATTCAAATACAAAAAGAAGAAATAGAGAAAGATAGAAATTTGATTGAAGCTCAATCAGAAAAATTAAGAGAGCTCGATGAAGCCAAATCTAGATTTTTCGCGAATGTTTCTCATGATCTCAAAACCCCTTTGAGCTTGATATTGGGAAATTTGGAACTAGTCATGGAAGATCATGATTCTACGATTTCTCCAGCATCGAAGAAGTTTATAGAAACCAGTTTTAAAAACACCAAAAGACTCGTCTACCTGACAGATGAAATAAACGATATTACAAGGCTAGAGGCAGGAGGAATTAAATTGAAAAAGGAAAACGTTCAGATCGTTTCGTTCATAAAAGTGCTGTCTGATATGTTCAAGTCTTCTGCGGAATACAAAGGGGTCAAGTTGGAATTATCAACAGTTTTGACCTCAGCCGAGGCGGCATTAATTGACGCACGACAATTTGAAAAAGTGTTTTATAATTTGGTGTCCAACGCCATCAGACATACGCAGAAGGGAGATAAAATAATCATTAGTATTTACAAAGAAGAGAATTCTATATGTATTGATTTTTCTGATACAGGAGAAGGAATTCATGAGTCTGCGTTACCACATATTTTTGATCGTTTTTATCAGTCCAAGTTCAATGAATATCGAACAAAGGAGGGTCTAGGAATAGGACTTGCATTAGTTAAGGAGTTGGTAGAATTACATAATGGAGATATTGTTGTAACCAGTAATGTAGGGAGTGGTACATCATTTATTGTTTCCCTACCAAGCACACAGTCGGAAGCTCTTGTCCAGCCATCCGTTTCTGAGTTCATAATGGCTCAACAGGAGACAAATCGAGGGTTGGAAAATGACAGCACAGCACTTTTGGATATATCTGATTCAAATGAAGTCAAGCGTCGGATTCTAATCGTAGATGACCACCCTGAGATTCGCTATTATATTCGACAAATATTGGAAGAACAGTATGACGTACAGGAAGCTACACATGGTCTGGAAGCCTTAGAAATACTTGCTAATCAAGGGATAGATTTAATTCTAACAGATTTGATGATGCCATGGATGGATGGATTTGAATTGATAGAAGCCATTCAGGAAAATGAAGAGTATCGACAGATTCCAATGCTCATAGTGTCGGCAAGGATTTCGGATAATGATCGGGAGAAGGCATTGATAAAAGGTATAAATAACTTCATTCAAAAGCCTTTTGATAAGAAGGAACTAGTGCTCAGAATATCCAATCTATTAGAAAGGAAAATCGCACCTAATCTCTTTGATGATGTTGCCGCAAGACAACAGCTTGACACAGTCGGAGTGGAGATTTTAAAGAAAGTGGAAAACTATATTCGTGATAACATTGATGACACGAATTTGGGTATAATTCAATTAGGGGAAGCTATCACGGCAAGTGAACGACAAGTATATCGGATGATAAAGAAGGTTACCGGCAAGACACCCTATGAGTATATAACTGATGTCAGAATCCAATATGCGGATTATTTAATAAGAAAAAATAAGGTTAGAAGTGCTTCGGAAGCAGCTCGAAGCGTAGGAATTAAAAACGTAACAACCTTCAACAAGCAGTATCAAAAGCGCTTTGGTAAAAAGCCAGCAGAACTGCTAACGAAGTAACTAGTGTAAAGATTTGTTAAATGCCGAACTATATCCACAGTAAGTCCACTCAAAAGGTTTGGCTCTTGTTTTATTGTATGTATCAATGTATTCCAATAGCTGGTCAATAAGTTGTTGTTTGGAGTGCCATACCCCTCCCTTTAGTACGTCT
>JAAEPI010001072.1 GCA_024232835.1 Cytophagales bacterium | reverse complement strand
CTTTATTGAGTTTTACAATTCTGCGTAGTGGTTTCGGAAGAAAGAAAGCCAGTTTTACCATCAACTCTTTTGCCGTCATTTTCCCTGCTTGAACACCGGCTTTCAGGACAACCCAGTAATCGTAAGACCAGTGTGTATCCTCCTTTCTTTTGCGCTCGGTCTCGTAATATTTTCTGTTTGCCTCCTTCTTTTCCATGTGTCGGTCAAAATGCACGTCAGCTGGCGTTACCCCACCCAGAGCTGGTCTTGGAATAACTTCATTCAACAAATGTACGGTCTCGTCAACAGATGATCTCACCCGATCCAATATTATTTTTTCTTTATCCGTATTGTTTCTTTCACGTCGTTCCCATACATTGTAAAAGACATTTTTGAATTCCTTGATCTCACATTCCACCCATCCATTATACTGGGGTGCTTGAGGCAGGAATGCATCGATGGACAATCTCGTTGGTTTTGAGCATTCGGTTATACTCATCACTCACATATTGTAAACCGTTATCACTGAGAAGGAATTGATTCGGTCCGGATCCACCATTTGCTGCAAGGGCCTGCTGAACCGGTTTTTCCACAAGATTTGCGGTGGCCCGATGGGAGGTTGCCACCCCCAACTTATATTGATCGAATACATCGATCAAAAGAGCCAGTTTAAATGTGTGATGACATACCGTGATATCCGTAAAATCTTCGGCCCAAATTTCACCGACCTTCT
>JAAEPI010001071.1 GCA_024232835.1 Cytophagales bacterium | reverse complement strand
TTCGCAGCAATCTGGGTTTGGACAACCTTGTTGACTCAGACTTTGCAGTAATCAATGCAGCTCTAGCCAAACTTTACGATATCAAAGCTATTAAGGGAATGGCCTTCCGAAAAGTTGCCCTACCCAAAAATTCAGTTAGAGGTGGTTTACTGGCAACTTCCGGTATACTAGCTCAAATGTCAGATGGTCATCGAAACATGACTATTGACCGTGGAGCTTTTGTTCTCAGAAAACTAATAGATAACCCGCCTGCAGAGCCACCCCCAAATGTTCCTCTACTCAAATTTTCAGGGAAAGAGGGTACTCGTTCTCTACTGACTAAACACAAAGAAGCTCCTGCTTGTGCATCATGTCACCGGAAGATTGACCCTCTTGGATTTGGTATGGAAAATTTCAATGCCATCGGCATGTGGCGAGACACTGAAGTTCCTGTAAAGAAAGGAAGAATTAATCCAAAAAACAAAATGTCTGGAAAAGAAATAGCCAATAAGAAAGGCGTCGCCATTGATGCTAAAGGAAGTCTTGATGGCCACTCCTTTTCTTCATTCCTTGA
>JAAEPI010001070.1 GCA_024232835.1 Cytophagales bacterium | reverse complement strand
GGGTTCGTGTCGGGTCCGTATAAAGGATATCTACGAACTTAAAAAAAGAAGTCGAGCGAATTTTCATCGGAAGTTTGTCTAGGAAATTTGTAGTTATCTTACCTTATACTGCGACTCGGCTTGCGCCAGGACATTTACATGAGTAAGTAACCTAATTTATATAAATATAGAATACCAGTATTGGTACAGTTGAAAATTTTTTAGGGCCTTAATTTCACGATAGGAATCCGATGTATGAACTTTACCAATCAAACAAGTGACGGTTTGATGGGAGAATTACTTGTAACCAATCTCCTTCAGGCCTCCAAGTAACTACCATCCTCGTTCTGGCTTCGCCTTTTCCACTGCCGCCCGCAAGCCATACGTGATGAATGAATATATTTTAAGAGCTTGCTGCTGCTTATAATACCCAAGCCACAGCAATACACTGCTGTCCCTGCTTGCCGTGCGCGTTGACTTGATCGCAAAAGAGAATAACAATCAACTTCTTCTAATATCGCATTCCACTTACGCGCTTCAAAAGCGGTTGTAAGAATCAACAAATCATATTTCACTTCAATTTCCAAAACCAATCAGAACATCCTAGTTCCAAATTTTTAATACAATTTCCGGAGCCAATCAGGACAAATCTTAGTTCCAATCTCTGATACAAAGGTCCTAACCCACTTTCCTAGGTCCTAGGAGATTTGATTTTTCCAATAACATCGGGAAACATTTACGACAACATCCCCTCTCAGTCGAGGCATCTCCGATAGCTTCACTGGAACATATACCAGGAGATATTTACAAGAACATCCCTTCTCAGTGGAGGCATCTCCGATGGCTTCACTGGAACATCCACATTTGAAAAATCTTCATCTTCCAATGCTTTCATCAATATCATCAAATTGCTTCATCGGCAGCATTCACATTTGGGTTGGAGCTAAGTCCCAAATGCCTCAATGTATTAACTCCCTCCTTCAGAAGGCCAAGCAATACCTCTTCTTACTGATGATTTCCTCACTGATAACTTAATTAAT
>JAAEPI010001069.1 GCA_024232835.1 Cytophagales bacterium | reverse complement strand
GTCACAATCTAAACGACATGTCAAATCAAAAATATTCTTTAACAAAAGTTGCTTTATTTGATATTCTAATGGATAATATATAATAAAAATGTGAAATTCATTTGCCGCCACGGCAAAGGGCCCAGCTCCAGCAACACCCATATGTTTTTCAGCAAGTTTTGTATAAATGAAGTTGCAGACAGGAACCCAATTATTGTGCAGAATGATGTTTTGGCTTGCAGGATTCTTGGAGGTTTTTGTTCCATGAACTATTCTGTATAAATATAACAGGAGTAATTCATTTGTAATTGTGATCACCTGCTCAATAGCTCTTCAACGATACCAAACATGATATGGTTACAATTATCTGAACTTGATTGACTGTCAGGCTAGTCAAAAGAAAGATGAAGTTCTAGTAAGTTTACATCGCGCGACGTCGCGCGACCTCTCTTACCATTAGATGTCAACCAATCACAGAGCTGAGACCTGTGACTATTAACCAATCACTGGTGAGATTTTTAGGCGTCCCCGACTCCTTAATTTCGGTATGAAGGCCCATCTCCATTCTGTGGAGCTGCGCAAAAACAACCTTAGCTTAAATGCTC
>JAAEPI010001068.1 GCA_024232835.1 Cytophagales bacterium | reverse complement strand
TCATTGCATCCATTAAATAATCAGTAAAAAGTGTAGAAACTATGTACTCCAAAATCTTCCAGACAGTCTCGAAATCTGATGTTAGGAAACGTAGCCGTGCAGTAGACTCGTTGAAAAGTCGCGGAGTTTGAGTCCGTGGCGAACGCAAATCTGCTCAAAATTCCATTTCTCACCATGTCAATGCAATTTAAACAGTCCTCTTTATTCTCAATTTGACTAATGTGCTTCTCCCAGTTGGCAGTTGACAGATCAGGCGATCTATTGGGGGCATTTCCTCAAGAATTGATGCCATGCTCTTGTTTGCTTTATTACTGTAACATACCAATACCAAACAATATCCTTTTGGTATTGGTATTGGTATTATAGAATTGGTATTGGTATACTCAAACATCAGTAGTTTGCCCCCCCAAACTTCCACATGTAGGTACTTAGTTTTGAGTACTTACTCAGTTTTACTTTGCCATCACTAGTGCGGAGCGTGGCGCAACTAATCTGCACTGCAGCGAAACGGTCCTCACGTCAACAGGTGCCGTACTCTCTCCTGTATCAGCTAATGTGGCAGATGCTTTTAGACAATATTCCTTACTATGAGATCTGCAAAGTTGATGAATTGGTCTGGTGAATGGGCTTGGTGAATTATGTGAGTTTTTGTATATCAAACTATCTGAGCAGATGCAGAATATGATTATTCCTTACTATCAACTATGCTATTCTGAAGTTAAAAAATTGAAAAGCCACAGGAATGTTGGGAAGCCACAATGTAACGCCCATTTTTCTATAATTTTGATTACCCAATGTTCTGGGATTATGGTTTCCCAACATTCCTGTGGTTTTTCAATTTTTTACCTTCAGAATAGCATAGTTGATAGTAAGGAATAATCATATTCTGTATCTGCTCAGATAGTTTGATATACAAAAACTCACATAATTCACCAAGCCCATTCAC
>JAAEPI010001067.1 GCA_024232835.1 Cytophagales bacterium | reverse complement strand
TTTTATTGCTGGATCACATCACAAAGAGACGACTACAATATTCATTACTCATAGTTTATTCCTAAATAATGAGCTATATCGTTTGATCTCAAACAACAGTCAATATATAATGCTGTTCAAAAATAAGCGAAATTTATCGCAAGTTACTCGATTGGCACGCCAAATTTTGGGAGTGGAATATCAGAGACTTCTGGTTGCCTATAAATACATTAGTGCATTCCAGTTTGTGTTATTATCGTTCCACCCTCGTGTACCCGACGAACTTTTAGTGACTGTGACTGAGCCATGCCTAAGCGTGTTCATCTAATCATCAAGTCGCACCATGGAGTGCTTCGAATGTTATCAAAAGCAAGAGGTAAAAAGTTTAACATAATTCTAAACAACACACCCGACATTGTCAAGGCCATAAAGGTTTTGTTTCGCTACATTCTTGACGGTAGCTTAAAAATGAAACCACATCACAAGCAAAAGTTGAAACCTCATAGAAAACTTATTCGAAAGATTGCTCACGGAGAAGTGAAGGAAAGCAAGTCTGTTGTACAGAAAGGAGGTTCTCTCATCAAGACAATTCTCAGCACCATTGTACCGCTGATTCCAGCACTTCTTTAAATGTATTAGTTGTATTTTATCTATAAATATGTTATTTATTATTTATTAATCAAATTGTTTTACTTGTTTTGCTATAAAAGGGATAAAAATTAGCGAAATACTGAAAATGCTATTAAATTTAGTGTCTATCGTAGATCTATCTGTAGAAAAGACTATTGAAATACCAAAAGAGATTGTCAAAAATAAAACAAGCGTTCAATCTGAAGTGATCAAACCTGTTAAAGAACCCACCAAGTCACAGAAAACCAAACAACCCACCGAAGCGCAAAATACTAGCCGCAAAAAGAGCCGCCAAACCTCCCAGTCTATTATACATGGATAGGTACATTACAGTAACTTCTACCAGCCAGAATCCCGCGAATTTTGTTTCTAATTTTACAGATGCGGTTGATTTCAGCAGCGAGTATGAAGTTGGACTCAAAGCCGTGTTTCATGCTCCACTCAACAATGTCACTGGTAAAAATAACATGTTCTCCATTAGAAAGGCGCAGACAGTTGAGCATTATTCCATCCCTCCCGGGTTTTACATAGATAGTTGTCATATTCTAAGGGCTATTAAGCAGGAGTTGGATAATGCTGTCACTAATGATGCAAGTGAAATACTCAAAGCAAATCCTACATTTAAATATAAGGCTGGAGGAGAGCAGGCCGTTTTGAGTCTACCGAAAGGTGTTTTGTTTTATGTGGACGATAGAGAACCACAACTTTTACATGTGTTGGGATTTTGTGTTGAAGCGGCATTTAATGAGATTAACATTAACGTTTTTGCGTTCATAAATGAATTAATTTCAGGTTTCCTATATTCCAGTATTGTAGGGAATTCTATAATTGATCACAAGCAGTCTAGGCTTCTAGCAATTGTCCCCATGCACTCAGCGCAAGGATACAGCTACCACGAGTTTCAAAATCCCGTATACAATTCTCTATCAGTGCATTCTTTTACTCAAGCATCTTTTGTATTTACGGATGAACAAGGAGTCGAGTTACCAATGCAATATGATCATGAAGGAATAGTACAAAATCCCACAATTCTTGTACTGCATATGCGTTTACGCTCACGATAGAGTACAGTTGCTATAAAAGGACGTTGCTTGATGTATCAACAATTAAAAATGAGGCAAGTATACCACCCAACGGCAGCTACTCACCAGCTCTATCGAGCTGCAATTAACAATGACTTGGGCATCTACCATGTTCAGTCAGGAGCTGGAATAGGAGGTTTCTTTAAGTCTCTCCTAAAAAGAATAATTCCTGTTGGTAAATCACTACTTAAAAAAGGATTTGAAGCTGCTAAACCTGCCCTCCATGATCTGGCTCTGAAAGGGATTGATGAGGGTACAAAATACGCTGCAAAACAAGTAGAAAAGAAACTGAAACCAAATGCTAAGCGTAAGAAGGATGAGCTCTCGTAGACTATATAAAGGATGGTTATGGGGTCATAGTCAATCATGACTAAGTACATCAAATCAATGGAGGCTCTGCCCTCTTCGCTACATATTTGGGACCCCACGCCAACTCAGACTGCCATTGAAGAAACTAGAGTCGTAGAAATCTACCCTACATCATCTATTGAAAGTTCGGATACTGTTTCCTTTATAATCCCTGCAATGGAAAAATACATGCTTGACAAAGTCGACATACTTACCGATTTGCGTGTACTTACAGCTGAAAATGGGAATCCAGTAGAACACAATAATGTCTCCCATGTACCTCATCTCGCAGCTGCACTTTGGAGAAATGTAAATGTTACTATTGGTAATGTAGCTATGGCTCAATCTTTCGACAACTCCTACACTATGTTCAAGTTCTGGGATACAGTCCTCCACAATCGATCTGGAAGCCATCCTATTCTCGTGGAAAAAGAAGGACTACTTATAGATTGGGTTCATACTAAAGCACACTCAGAGGATTTAGTGTATTTTCCAGAAAATGCTGAAACAAAACCTGTAAATGCAAATGGTCAAGTAAGAGCA
>JAAEPI010001066.1 GCA_024232835.1 Cytophagales bacterium | reverse complement strand
GCACAATAGTCAATGGGGGCTGCTCTTTTTCCCTCCTCGGCCCAGTATGTTATACGGGCTGACAAAAGGTTACTCTACTAATTTCTTTTTTGAATAAAGGCCCATTTATAGGTATGATAGTTTTCGATGATAGAAACTATCTTCTTGACCGTTTATAGGTATGATAGTTTTATGAAACTACATTGAAAACATAGGGAAGGTCGCTGAAGATAGTTTTCTATCATCGAAAACTATCATACCTATGACCGCGCCTTTAGACTTTTCTTCGAACAAGCGTGCAGAGCTCACAGGCAGGTACGTGGCTGACCAAGTGTGGATTGGACGTTGGCTTAGGTTTGGCTTAGGCTTGGTGAGGAAGCTGTGCACGCGGAGCGAAGCGGGACTCTTGGACGAACTTCTTGGAAGATGTGTTAAGGATGATCTTCGAAATGCAACAAACCGCGTTGAAAAATTCGCACCGCAGCTCAAGATTTCATGCTTTGAAATTCTCCGTTTTATCAATTAGCGGTCACACTGAACTTTGAATTTGCTG
>JAAEPI010001065.1 GCA_024232835.1 Cytophagales bacterium | reverse complement strand
TGCCATATCAAAATCATTTCAAAGCGCCATCGGCAGGAATGCTGGGGGCCTTACATTCTTGGTATTTTCTAATTGATAATTTGTAGCAACTCATATATTTATTTGAGGCTCAAAAATAACTTCACATTTTGGACGTTGATGCATCCCGCTTTGCTCTGTTGCGGAAACTCGAAATATGCCGGGTTTTTCCGGTTTTGTAAATCCCAATCAAGTTGAAAGGAGAAATCAATGCTTCTTGATCCCATTTTGGGCTTATTCTCAAATGATTTAGCGATAGATCTTGGTACCGCTAATACTCTCGTGTATATGAAAGGGAAGGGAATTATTCTAAGCGAGCCCTCCGTAGTAGCAGTGAGAAAGAACGGGCGTGGTGGCAGCAAGGTATTGTCAGTGGGCAGAGAGGCCAAAATGATGTTAGGCCGGACCCCGGGTAACATCGTGGCCATACGGCCAATGAAGGACGGTGTGATCGCGGATTTTGAGATTACAGAGGCTATGCTCC
>JAAEPI010001064.1 GCA_024232835.1 Cytophagales bacterium | reverse complement strand
GGATATGCTCCAGGAAATAATGGTCTGATTAAATATCTCAATTCAATCCCTTCGAGTGACCGAGATACTGCAATTAAAGCAGCAAAAGAAATTGGAATTATAAGGGACAATAAGCACGGTAAGGGCCATTATGACTTCTACCGAGACAGAGTTATGTTCCCAATATGTGACCACTCAGGCAAAGTAAGGGGCTTCTCATCTCGAGCCGTACTCCCCGATCAAAAACCTAAGTATCTGAATTCTGGCGAATCATTTATCTTCGACAAAGGAAATATCCTTTATGGATTCAATCTTGCAAAAAACCATATTAGAGAAAGCGATAGTGTAATTCTCGTTGAAGGTAATATGGACGCAGTAACACTCCACCAGTATGGATTCAAGAACTCCGTTGCGACTATGGGCGTTGGACTCAGTCAAAACTCCGCTCGCCTTCTAAGCAATATGACGAAAAATATCTACCTTGCAATGGACTCTGATCCTGCAGGGCTCAAAGCAATGACCAAAATTAATGAAGAGTTTTTGGCACACGGTAAAACTGCAAAATTTATTGATTTCTCACCAGAGAAAGATCCTGATGATTTCCTTAACAAAATTGGAAGACTAGAGCTCTTAGAGCGAATTGAAATGGCCCCAACCTTTATTGACCATCTTATTAAAAATGAAATACCAAACCCGATCCCAGAAAATACTGACAGAAAACTTGAAATTCTTAATAAAGTATTCCAAATCATCAAGCCAATTACTTCGACGC
>JAAEPI010001063.1 GCA_024232835.1 Cytophagales bacterium | reverse complement strand
GTTTATTGGAAGATTTATGGGTATTATTTTCTTTAAAATGATAAACGGACCTTTCAGCCAGAGCCATCGACAAAACGCCTGGAGTGAAGTGTACCCTTTCTTGGAGCCCATTTCATGGGGCAAAATTGATCATTTGGTAAATCTTAGAAGTTATTTGAAAATGAAACCAACTTAGTTTAACAAGTAGCTTTGGATTCGCGAAAAGGTCTCATGCATTTCATAGATTCGTGCCAATTGCGCCCCGTTCTGCCAGCATTTGTTGAAAGCATCACTCCAAGTTGCCAATTCATTCAAAACGAAAAACAACTGGGAAAATGAGTAAATCGCATTGTTGGCCTCCGCTTCTTGAACTTCTTCTGGTCGGTAGGCTAGGATGAGAATCGACTTCTACAAAGTCGTCCAACTACAGACAGGGTCGCCCACGGTGAAGTATCCAACGGCGGGCGCTTGCTGCATACGGCAAGCGATCTTGACGAAAATTTGTACGCACACATATTATGCCATAATACTACAAAGTTTAGCATAAATTTGTGCAAAAGTTTCAGTATTGCGCTCAAAGCGATTCCAATTTTATTCAAAGATCCTTACAGTCGTAGATTTTCGGAGGGACTAAAGCGCCCGCCGTTGGATACTTCACCGTGAGCCACCCAATATATTTCTGAATCACTAGATATCGGATAGAGTCTGTGGGTCCGATTTAAGAATGGAGTATGCCATATAGGGTAATCCAGGTATACCG
>JAAEPI010001062.1 GCA_024232835.1 Cytophagales bacterium | reverse complement strand
TTCTGAGCATTCAAATGGAAGATCAGTGATATTCTACATCAAACTAGCACCTATATAAATTTTTCATGAATATGAATTCACATCAGCAAGAATTCTTCATTAATTTCCCTCTTCATCACTATTAGTACTATACTACTAGATAGCTGTATGTACCTTATTCACTGAACTATGTAAGCCACACCCATTTTTGTCGCTGAGTCAGTGGGAATATGGAGGTCGCCAACCATTCATGATAATTCAATGGTAAGGCTCCTTTACCACATACTTTCATGAGATTCCATTTTTTGTTAGGAAATGGGGTCCTTTTTTGGAGGATGCCTCTGGATTTGGAAGCTTTTTAGTACCTTCTAGCTCATTTCAGGGTCATGTCAGTTTTTTTAACACCATTCTTCATGTTAGTAGGTTGTTGTTGTTTTTCCTTCTCGAAATGTGTAGCTTTCATGGAAAGCCATCTGAGATTCTTCCTACCATTGACCTTATTTCCATTTTTTGCACTTGGACTCCAAACCATTTCTTGTATCACTATCTTTTCTGTGCATTGTAATCTACAGGTGCCTATTTAGGGTAATTGTTGTTTTTCTGGCACAGCTTAGACTCTTATTACTATGTTACTTTGTTCTCTTTTGCAATCTGAGCAGCCAAATTTCACCTTGATTTAAGCCTCTCAGTTTTACTTCTCTGCTTGTGATGAGAATGATGCACTTTACTTAATGCGCTTAACCTTAAAGTTGTGCTTAATTTCCAATCACTAAGTTTAAGTAGTCCAGCCGCACAATTTTGAATGAATCACATCATCGGATGATTCTAATTCATTAAGTCTGCCCTCATCAGGACTACATCCACATTCATTATCACTAGCAAAGATGTCCAAATCGCTGCCCAATTCATTGGACTAACTGGGATCTCCACACTCCACGGCCCAATTCCTTCCAATCTTCCTGATTACCAACTTACTCATTATCGCAAGGATCGTGTATTGGTAAAAGATTGGGATCCTTCTCCTCTGACAATTTCTACCTTTGAGGGTGGCTTGGGTTTGATCTTTGCTTGAGCGTTGTAGATGGGTGGGGGGCATAACTGTATTACAACAAAAATATTCACCATTGCTGCTCAAGTTAGCATAAAATGGCACTATTTCATTTCACGTTATGCTCCAGCATGAATGCTTTTCCAGAGACTCTGTGTTCTTGTAAATGGTTTACTAAGTCACATACCAATTAATGAGCATTAACTGGAACAGGTTGTGTCTGGTGGCAGATTTTTTTGTGAAAACGTTTTCCTGATGTGTCACATCAACCTTGAAGTAACCTGTAAAATCTAAGCAAACCATTTTATGTGATAATTTTGATGGCAAGTCTGCGGCTTTTATGTGGCAGGCGTCACTGCCACACCATATCGCAAAATGAACCAAATTCATTCATGTTAAACCAACTTTATTCATATTAGAAAAATAGATAGAATGAGTCAAGTCGACTTGACTCACCCAGATAAAACGAGTCAAGTCGACTTGACTCATTCTGGCATGATAGGTCAGTCCAGACTTCTTTATGGTGATGATGCGTATCTCCAACTGTGACTCAGATACGGAAAAAACGATGTGTCACAGTTTGTAGGAATGGCCTAGAAGGCTATTGGTGGTGAAAACTGAAAATCTCCAAAATCCCGACTTGACTCATTCTGGCTCCATACCCTCGATTTGTTTGTGCGACTTCGCTGAATCGCTTCGACAGAATGTGTAGGCATAGCGTCAGCAACGTGAACACTTCGCTTTCGCAGGACTCGACTT
>JAAEPI010001061.1 GCA_024232835.1 Cytophagales bacterium | reverse complement strand
ACAGCATTGGTATTAATATTTGCTGGCGTCAAAATTGAAGAAGATGAAGGACCAGCTGCACCAGCAGAAAAAATGATAGCTATGCCGACAGCTTCTACTGCATTAAATGTCATAGTATAAATAGGATCACAAAATCCTACAGCTGGATCCCACCAAGAATTGTTTATAACATCAGGCATATCATTTGTCGTTGTCGGATTTCCATCAGGATCCATTGCCCATTGAAAAGCTGCTATTGTATATGAAGTATGTGGATTGCCCCACAATGAATTTGAAGCTATCCATTCTGCACCAAATGCCACTCCGATTGTATCATGAGTGCTAGAATCCAATCCACAGACTATTCCCATTGTTGCAGTACCATGATCACTTGGATCTGTGGGAAAGTTTGTATGATTAACCGGATCAAACCAAGCAAGCGAATCAGGAACATGATGTCCCCTCCAACGCCAGCCAAGCGCAGAATGTAATCCATCCACACCTGTATCAATATTCATGACAATTCTGCCTGCACCGGTATATCCCAATTTCCAGAGTCTATTAGCATTAATTACTCTTAATCCCGGTTCAGCTGCCCCCGGTGTTTTGGAAATAATATTTTCTTCTTTTGTCGCCACATCAAAAATTAATTTTCCATCAAGATCCATTTTCGAAATGGCATTATTATCAGCAAGTTGAAGCAATACATCAGCTTTTACTTCACATGAAATGATGTTCACGATCCAAAAAGAATTAATATTTTTTACGATGTTTTCAGAAAAAGAATGTAATAAACTT
>JAAEPI010001060.1 GCA_024232835.1 Cytophagales bacterium | reverse complement strand
TTTACGGTTACGACTACCATAGTACCATAGGATACATATTTATCGCAACGAAATGTGGGGATTTTTACATAATCTCCATTATATTTTCGTTCCGCCATAATTTTGATTCCCGGAATTATATTACCCAAATTATCCTGCAGGTGCTTTCCTTATTTGTGGCTCTATAGCATATAGATTCACTATTACACTAGTTGCACTAGTAGTTAGTTCTTATATGATTCATCATACAAATGATCACGAGTATCTGACCGTGTAATACTTTTAAAATTATATTATTGCATATTCAAATGAGGTATAAAGGTACCTTAGTTATATTTATTGCCAAACGTCGAACAACAAAGGTGAAGTATCGTATATGATACGATTTAATGTCCTAACTAATCATCGTAAAGTACTGTCGTGGTTCTTCCAAACTGTTCATGGAAGAGGTCATCAAATCCATGCTATGCTAAAGGTGGAAAAAGCAATAGCACCTAGTAAGCAAAGTGGTCCCGGACATACTCGACCGGTACAGCGGTGTTAAACCGATTTAATGGCTAGCCAACGATCCACCTTCCATTTGATATTGGTTTGCTAACTAGATGATGGTATCACATCTTCAGATATCTGTTATCAAAATTCTCTATCTACTGCAAGTTACTCCAGTTCCTACTATCTTAATATACTAATACTAACTATACCAATATAGTAACTAGTATAGTAACACAATAAAATTAATTGAAATAAAACATTAGAATTCAGATATCATGTTCAAGTTAGCTTAGATTTAAATGATATTATGTCTCCTATGGTAGGATATATTTTTAAGCGTTCGCGAGGTCAAATGTTGTGAGATTGAATTTCGCCCGCCCGCATTGAGGATTCTGTGTGCAAAAAATATCACACGAAGTTCTGGTAACTGCTACCAATACTGCACTACTATCAACAAATTTGAGTTCAAACGAATTGTGCTCTATGTAGCTGGGTTGTGTTCCTGATTGATTTATGCTGTCCTCGTACTGTTTGCTGATATTGTCCATTTCAACATCGCCATGTCATGATAATTGAGACCTAGAAGACCTATTAGGCCTAAGCATCCGCCAACAGCAGATTTGAGTGACCATTGTAAATTCATCAGTAATTTCACCTTGATTTGCTTGTGACACCCTGCTCCAGGTACTAAGCAGCTGCAATAAAACTCCTTTCCGCAGTTTCAAAGAACCCTGCAGTTTAGGATTACACTGATAGGCTACAAGAACAAAAACTTTTAATATTTTTGTTGAGTTTTTATCAGCCAAATACACTAAACAGAATATTCAAACTTGCAAAACTAACATTTCAGTCTCTGTCCCAAATTGATCAGATCTGAGGGGAGCCAACAAAAAAACACAATTAAACGCAACACAAATTTGTGGCACGAATTTGTGTTTAATTGCGTTGAAATTGTGCATTTTTTATGGCTCTTGCATATAATTCTGGTATTATATTTATATGATTCTGAACCTTTCAGTCTGCACTAGACTTAATTGATAGGACAGGGAACTCAATTATTGCTAAGGGCTGGTATCAGCAACGTTAGGTAGATAACAGGTACAGGTGGTCATGGTGTGGTATAGCGAGAGGAACTGGTAGAGTGGACGAGGTTTTTGTTTTTCATGGGTGTGGTATGTTTGGAGGTTTTATTGGGGTATGGGTGGGGATGGTGATTTGTCAGTGCGCTGTATAGCAAGCCACTTCACTTAGCAG
>JAAEPI010001059.1 GCA_024232835.1 Cytophagales bacterium | reverse complement strand
GAAATGGAGGTGCGTTGCAGAAATCATCCCATAAACTGAAAGGGGCAGTTAGTAATTTTGGTGAAAATGCTACTTTCGAAACCTCTTTTAAATTGGAGATAATGGGCAAAGAAAACAGGTTTGATAATGTTGATGAGGTTTGTGATACCTTGGTTAAGGATGTAGAGTGCCTGTTAAACGAGTTAAATAAAATTATTAAAGATGAGAAAATATGAAAGTTTTAGTTGCTGAAGACGAGAAGATATCAAGGCTCAGATTGGTAAAATTTCTAGAGAGTATAGATTGTGAGGTTTTATCGTGTGAGGATGGTCTTGAAGCCTGGAAAATCATTAATTCTGATGAGGCACCTAATTTTTTGATACTTGATTGGATGATGCCTGGTATGGATGGTATGGAATTGTGTCGTAGGGTTAGAAAACTGAATAGAGAACCATATACATTTATCATGTTACTTTCATCGAAGGGCGAACAAAAGGATGTTATCAATGGAATGGAAGCGGGTGCGGATGACTACATTATTAAACCATTCAATCAAAGTGAGCTCAAAGTACGCCTGAATGCGGGAACCCGAATTGTTCAATTGAATGAGGACCTTTTAAGCGTGCGAAACACCCTGGAAAAACAAGCGGTCAATGATTCGCTTACTGGTATATTTAACCGCCACTATATGGTAGAAGTCCTTGG
>JAAEPI010001058.1 GCA_024232835.1 Cytophagales bacterium | reverse complement strand
GTGGAGAGATGGGCGAACTAGCGACTCGTTCATTGTTTGAAATTTGGGAAGACACTGGCGTGGTCCAACCCACTTCACTCACCATATGCTACCGTTGTCACTTTTTCCTGTTGGAATTTCTGCATGCGGAATTTTACCACAATAACTTATCCAGTGGATTAAAGGAGAATATTTCGGCCTCCCTGCTGGCGCGTTATCCTTTTCCTCGGAAGGAACGGCCTACAGTTTTCATAAATTGTCCTGGCATCGAAAGAACTGATTCAACAGGATCGAAGTTTAATTTTGAAGAAGCTGAATGTGCCATACAACTTGTGAAGCAACTTGTCGCATCCAGCGCAGCAATTCCCGCTCAAATAACAATTTTAACATTTTATTATGGCCAATCAGTAATTATTCAGGAATCACTGTTATTAGAACCAGGCCTCGAATCTCTACTGGTTTCTTCCGTTGATGGCATCCAAGGGCGTGAGCAGAACATCATAATTTTGTCTGCTGTGCGTGCTGCTACATCGAGTGCTTCTGATGGCACACTACACAAACACCCCACACCAACACTGGGTTTCATCACCGACCGCCGACGTTTAAATGTGGCTTTATCACGATGTCGCACTGGTCTTTTTATTATAGGTGATCAATCCCACTTATCATCCACAAGCCCACTTTGGATGCGTCTTGTTGACTACTATTCCAAAAATGGAATGACCGCTTCCACTGTTGCAATTTCGGCTTGACAAAGGGTGCCCCACTTCTCGCTTCTTCATGTCGATCATCGACTTCAAGCTCGCGGACAGTGGCAGTCCGCTTTTCTTCGGTACCGGAAGGATGTGACGTACACTTTTAATTATTCATGAATCTTTTCATAACTTTTATGCTACATATAAATTGCCAGTTTATGACATTTTGTGCACGTCCATTGTTAGAAGTTTTGGAATTGCCCGCGCCGTTTTTGTGTTGATGTAATATTATTAAGCATACATATGG
>JAAEPI010001057.1 GCA_024232835.1 Cytophagales bacterium | reverse complement strand
TAAACTTATCAATTGATGACATATCCAAAGAAGACAAAGAATGCAATTCCATTTCATTCAAAATAATGACTCCGAATGATGGATTTACTGCGAATCTCTCCGTATTACAAAACTATGTGACTCCGAAATGTGTCTCGTTGAATGAAGAGAGTGAAGATGACTCAGTTTGGGAGGACAGGAACTGTGCAGTTGAAACATATAGCAATTCCTCGGTGCGCTGTGCCTGTACTTCAACCTTTGGCGGTTCCTTTACTTTACATCGCGATGAGTATGAATTAGATTTCTTGTTTTTGAGTGAGACGGACTCTCTGGGTCTGACCGGAACGAACTTAGCCGACCATCCAACAGCTTTGATCGTGATGATCTTCATGCTCTTTATCTATGGTTTGGGCTTTTATTGGATCGAGGACCACGACGAAAATATGCATATTCCATTATTAGCTCGAAAGGATGTTGTATTCAGAGCATCGAGGGATGCATATTTCAGCAAATCCTCTTTGGGCAAAATATT
>JAAEPI010001056.1 GCA_024232835.1 Cytophagales bacterium | reverse complement strand
AATTGGAAACGAGTCAGCAAAACCGCTATATTTTATAAAAGAAGATTGGATCCCGGAAGCTATCAAACTATCATAGATTTTTTTAGCTCTTCTCTCTGATAAATTCTTGTTGTACTTATACGATCCAACATTGTCCGTATGACCCGAAATTTCGATGCTAATTGAGGGGTATTTGTTTAACAGATTTACAATTCGATTCAACTCCTCAGTGGACTTCTGATTCAACTCGTCTGAGTCAAAAGCGAAATAAATGTTTTCAAGTACCAACTTCGCTCCTACTTCAAGGGGATGCAAGAAAATATCAACTGTGTCCGCCGGCTTTCGCAGTGATGTTGTAAACGAAACATCTTCAAACAAGTAGCCCTCTCTCTCAATAAACGCTGCAAAATTGCTCCCAGAAGGCAAAACCAGAAAATATTTACCCGTCAAAGAATCACTCTCTGTTCTGAATAGATTGGCTTGATCGGACAAATCAACCAACTCCAATGTCGATTTCAAGGGTGCATTCGTTTTTGCATCTCTAACTACTCCTGTAACGTAGGTTACCCCTGAAACGACCCTCCCTTCCTCTGGAATGGCGTATGAGACCAATTTGCTCGATTGGATTAGCGTACCCAACTTTTCCTCCTTTGCGAAATAGGCAGTTCCTCCGTCTGCGGTAATAAATAAACTCACTTCATCCTGGAAGGTATTAATAGGATACCCGAGGTTTTCAATATTTTGCCAACCATCCTTGGTTTTGGACGCTTTCAGCAAGTCAAAACCACCCATACCAACATGCCCATCAGAGGAAAAAAACAGTGTTTCATTATTTGAATGAATGAATGGGGTAGTTTCATCTCGCTTCGTATTTACTCGAGATCCAAGATTTTCCGGCAAAGACCAATTCCCACCCTTGAAATGGGTAATCCAAATATCCCTTCCGCCGATACCACCTGATCTTGTTGAAACAAAATAAAGCGTCTTCCCATCAGCCGATAAAGTGGGTTGAGAGTCCCAAAATGCCGAATTTACCTTTTTACCCAGGTTTTTTGGTCTAGACCAATTCTCTCCCATTTTCACGGAAATATACAGATCACAATTGCCATAACTTCTTCTGCCCTCACACGATGTAAAAATCAATGTACGGCCATCTGCAGATACAGTACATGCCCCCTCATTGTAAGGAGAGTTAATAATTTCAGAAATTGGCTGTGCTTCAGACCAATTTTGGCCATCAAATGTGCTTTGTAGAATATCTTCATCTGATTGATCATTCGCTCTGGCAGTAAAGATCAGGGCACGATTATCAACAGTGAGTACCGGAAGGTACTGAAAGCCGAATTTGTTCACCTCGCCGGGTAATTCATTGATGATGAGCGAATCTGGGCTTTCTAGCTCCTGAATCGCAAATTCAATGCTATTGCTAAGAACGCTATCCTTTTTTGCCGCTTTAGCGAGGAAATTTTTAGCTCTGACATATTCTCCAATAGTCATCTCATGGTATGCCAAACTTTTCCAAATCTGTAGTTTCAGAGCTTTTTCGTCAACATTTTTCACATACAAAAGCTGAAACTCATGGATTTTTGAGGACTGCCGTAGGATATTGTACAATCCAAATAATTTGACATAAGCATCGGCGTAGGTTGAATCCCTGCCAATAGCATCGAGCAACAATTCTGTACCTAATTCAAAGTTTCTCTCTTTAATTGCGTCTTCGGCCTTGGACACAAGTTTTATTGCTTTCTTATCCAGCGAAGATTGACCGAAGCAGAAAATAGACATTATAAAAAATAACGAACAGTAAAGAGCTCTAATCAAGGAATGTTTAGGTATTTGTGCGTTTGTAAAGATATGCGCCACTTTGGATTGTTCTTTACGTACTCAACGATTAATGGAATCATTTCTTTCTCTTTTGACCATTCCGGTTGCAAAAAAAGAGCAGCTTCATCGTTCATTTTTTTCGCCTGCTGCTCAGCCCACTCCAAATCACTTCTATTAAAGACAATTATCTTAAGTTCTTGGCTTTTTTTATAAAATTCTGATAAAGGCACCTTGAATTTCTTTGGTGAGAAGCAAATCCAGTCCCATTCCCCTGATAAAGAATAAACTCCAGATGTCTCTAAATGTCTTTTTATACCTGCAGTTCCCAATTGGGACGAAAGTTCGATTAAATCATACATTAATGGCTCTCCCCCCGTAATAACGGCTATTTTGGTCTTACATGATTGAGTTGCTGAAACCAGAGAACCTACATTCTGCAATGGATGATCGCTTGCTTCCCATGATTCTTTGATGTCGCACCAGTGGCATCCTACGTCACAACCGCCTAAGCGAATAAAATATGCCGCCGATCCGGTATGCGCACCCTCCCCCTGAAGGGAATAAAATTCTTCCATTACTGGAAGTTCAGATTTACTCATGTGCGGACTCATACGCACTCATCGTATTTAGGATCAATGAGGCAATGGTCATTGGACCTACTCCACCAGGAACAGGTGTAATGGCACTGGCAATTTTGGACACTTCCTCGAAATCAACATCACCAGACAAACGGAATCCAGACTTTTTAGAAGAATCCTCTACTCGGGATGTCCCGACATCAATTACCACTGCCCCCTCCTTGACCATATCTTTAGTGATGAGTCCTGGCTTTCCGACCGCAACAACCAATATATCTGCCTCCTTAGTGTGAGTAGCCAAATTCACCGTGTATTTATGACAAACCGTCACCGTAGCTCTGGCATCTTCCAACATCATCAAGCTCAAGGGCGCACCAACCAATCGACTTGCTCCAACCACGACACAGTGTTTTCCCTCTGTTTCTATCGAATATCGTCGGATTAGTTCCATGATACCAAATGGAGTGGCCGGAAGTAGAAGTTCGTGTTTCGATCCAATACTACCGAAATTTTGATTAGTGAAGCCATCAACATCTTTCTTTGGGGCAATGCTTTCAATAACCGTTTGTACAGATATATGTTCTGGCAATGGAAGCTGAACAATAAAGCCATCAATGTCTTCATCTGCATTAAGTCCATCAATGTGCTTGACCAGTTTTTGTTCTGTCATAGTAGCGGCGAACTGCATCAAGCTATAATCAAAACCGACCGCCTTGCAAGCATTAATTTTGCCATTGACATACGTGTGACTTGGGCCATCATCACCCACAACTATGATTGCCAAATGCGGTGGACGTTCATCACTGTCTCGTAAAGCTTTTACACGATCAGCGATCTCGTTCTTTATGTCTGTAGCTATCTTTTTCCCATCAATTATTGTAGGCATATCTAGTCAATTTAATCGTCTAATTTAAGTACAGCCATAAAGGCCTCCTGAGGAATTTCAACATTACCAACCTGTCTCATTCGTTTCTTTCCTTTCTTCTGTTTTTCTAACAATTTTCTCTTCCTGCTAATATCCCCTCCATAGCATTTTGCTAGTACATTTTTTCGTAGTGCTTTCACGGTTTCGCGTGAGATGATTTTCATTCCAATGGCCGCTTGAATAGCAATCTCAAACATCTGACGAGGGATCAATCCACGTAGCTTCTCACAAAGCCTTTTTCCCCAATCATACGCCTTGTCTCTATGCACTATAGCAGAGAGCGCATCAACAGGGTCTCCATTGAGCATAATGTCAAGTTTGACAAGGTGTGATCTTCGATAATCAATTAGCTCGTAATCAAGCGATGCATACCCTCTTGAAATAGTCTTAAGTTTATCGAAAAAATCAAAAACTATCTCTGCCAAAGGAATCTCAAATGTAAGCTCTACTCTATCAGAGGTCAAATACACCTGATTCTTAATTTCACCCCTCTTATCCATGCAAAGGGCGATTACTGGTCCAATATAGTCTGATTTTGTGATGATTTGTGCTCTAATGAATGGCTCTTCTACATGATCTAATTCGGAGGCATCCGGTAACTCAGATGGTGCGCTTACGTCTCTCGTATTTCCATTAGTTAATACTGCATGAAATCGAACAGAGGGAACCGTCGTAATGACGGTCATACTAAATTCACGTTCTAATCTTTCTTGCACAATTTCCATGTGCAACATCCCCAAAAAACCGCATCTAAAACCAAACCCCAGAGCTGCGGAAGTTTCGGGTTCCCATATCAATGCTGCATCATTTAATTGCAACTTTTCCATTGCTGCACGGAGCTCCTCAAACTCACTCGTTTCTACTGGATATATTCCTGCAAAGACCATTGGTTTTACGTCTTCAAAACCTTTGACCTCCAGCTGGGTTGGCCGATCCAAATGGGTGATGGTATCCCCTACTTTAACCTCCTTGGCTATCTTGATTCCAGAGATCAAATAACCCACATTTCCAGCCGAAATTGTCTTACGAGAATCGTGTTCTAATTTCAGTACTCCAATTTCATCTGCTGTATAATTCTTTCCGGTATTTACAAATTTTACTTTATCTCCCTGATTTAACGATCCGTTAAAAACCCTGAAATAAACTTCAATACCTCTATACGAATTGAAAACAGAATCGAAAATCATGGCTTGCAAAGGCTCTTTTGAATCTCCCTGTGGGGCAGGTACTCTTTCAACGATGGCTTCCAAAATTTCATCTATCCCAATTCCTTCCTTAGCACTGGCATGTAGAATATCCTCCTTTTTACAACCTATTAAATCTATTATCTGATCTGACACCTCATCAGGCATGGCTCCTGGCAAATCGATTTTATTGAGCACAGGAATTACTTCCAAATCATGCTCAATAGCCAGGTACAAATTAGAAATTGTCTGCGCCTCAATCCCCTGAGAAGCATCCACAATCAGGAGAGCGCCTTCACATGCGGCAATTGATCTCGAAACCTCATAAGAAAAATCTACATGGCCTGGCGTGTCTATTAAGTTGAGGACGTATTCCTTTTTATCTAGCTCGTAGTTCATCTGAATCGCGTGACTTTTAATGGTGATTCCACGCTCCCTTTCCAAATCCATATCATCCAATAGCTGTGCCTGCATATCACGGCCAGAAACCGTATTTGTCGCCTCCAACAACCTATCTGCAAGAGTACTCTTGCCATGGTCGATGTGAGCTATAATGCAGAAATTTCGAATATTTTCCATTGGACATTTTAAGAAGCCGTAAAGATATTGATTTGTTGCCTAGATGATAATAAGATTTGGAAATGAGTTGTGGAAATGAGACGTCCTAATCGCATAACCGAATAGCAGCAATCACTACAAACGGACAATCATGTGTTTAGCTTCAATGTTCGGATAAAATTTTCATCGAGCATCCATACAAAGTAAGGAGCAATTCTTACCGCAACTCCTGACAAAAGAGACGTGACATGAAAAGCCGTTTTGTTGTCTACCATTTCATCTATGAGATAATCATTGATTAACCCTCCTTCCATAATTATCGTTTCTGGCACTCCGCCGAGTAACTCTATTCCTAGAAAATCCGAAATCTCTGCGATTGAAAGCGCCGCTATCATATTCTCAATTTCTGTCATGAATCCCTTCTTCATTTGTCGGTTTTGAGAGTTCGTGCCAGGACTTATGACCTGCGGTAGAGATACACTGTTAATTAGTTCAACCTCGTGCCCATTTATGAGGAAATAAAAGGCACCTCCGATTTGTCCCTTTAAGGCTACTTTAACCACATGAACTCTGAATCGACCTAGCGAATCAAACTCAGTAATAGCATCAAAAGGTCTGTCTCCAAATCCAAGTAACTCCACCTTCATTCGAACCCTTAACATGTCGCCCATAGAAGTTGCCGCTTGATTGAGTGTATCATTAAGCATTTCTCGTATAATCGTCAACTGCGTTCCAGTTAATTTTTCTTCTTCCGCCAATAGTTCTATTTTTCTATTTCGATAATTTATCTAACACGCAAGGCTAATGAAAAGTTAATGAAATTATCAACTGATAACACATGGTTGGTTGAAATTTTATTTCATCGCTTAGCTATTACGTTTCTTTTCATGCTATTATCAATATGTTTGGCTCCAGATGGGCACATTAATTGGAATTGGGGGAGTTAGTCGGTCGGGCAAGTCGGTCTTGGCAGAGAAAATCAAATCTCATTTTGACAGAAAAAAAGTATTGATTCTCTCTCAAGACGATTTTGTGAATGAGGAGAAGAACATTCCAAAAGTTAGAGACCGCACGGATTGGGAACATCCTGACTCGATCGATATTGAAGGGCTATTGCAAACTATAGATGAAAATAAAAATTCTATTGATCTACTCATCGTAGAAGGACTTCTAGCCTTCCATTTTCCAAAGCTGGATCAACGCTATGATCTACGGATAAGCGTCAATATCTCCAAAAAGACGTTTTTATCCCGGCGAAAAAAAGAAACCCGCTGGGGTGAGGAACCTACGTGGTTTTGGGAACATGTTTGGGATAGCTATTTGAAATATGGACAGATTTCAAGGGAAACAGCTTTCCATATTTCTGGAGAAACTCCTATCACCAAGCGGGCTTTCGAGGAGATTGTTCGGAATATTAATATTTAAATTTCATTCCCATTCCATACTTTTATCAAATGAAGAAACTTCACTTATTACTTTTTGGTCTTCTGCTCGTTCACATTTCAGGCGCTCAAAATCCAAACACATCGAAAGACACCCTCAAAGTCCTGTTTGTAGGAAATAGCTACACATATTTTAATAATCTTTCACACGTCGTATCTGTGATTTCTGACAGTACTAGCACCAAATTGATTACAAAAAAATCCACAGCTGGAGGCGCATCGCTTCATGAGCACTGGAACGGTCTACGAGGTTTGGAAACAAAGGAATTAATCACACAAGGGGATTTTGATGTTGTGGTACTTCAAGAGCATAGCATGGGCGCAATAAGTCAACCAGATAGCCTCCGCAAATACGCATCCAAATTTGCCGATCTCATCCGTTCTACAGGTGCTAAGCCTTATATGTTCCAAGTGTGGGCGCGTGAAAAAGTGCCACAATATATTCAAGAATTAAATCTAGAATATGAAGCAGTGTCAAAGAAAAACGACATCACCTTAGTGCCCATAGGAAGAGGGTGGGATCTAGCTAGAAAAATTAGACCGACTGCTCCCCTATTTGTTGAGGATGGTACGCATCCCTCTCCTTTGGGGACTGTTATCACTGCTGCGATTTTTATAGGAGTGCTTACGGGTGAAGTACCAGATAAGGTTTATCAAGCGCCAACAATTTATGATCAAGATGGCGAATCTATTGAACTTGTAAGGCTCGATTGGCTAGACATGATATTTGCTATCAAAGTTGCGAAAGAAACAATTGACACCTACTGGAAATAAACCTATTCTGCAGCAAGTCGTCATTTCTCAGAATTAAGTAGCTTTAGTGTTCTAACTAAACTTACAAATGAAGAAAGCATCTGATCTGTTTGTTGAAGCACTCGAAAATGAAGGAGTAGAATACATCTTTGGCATTCCGGGAGAAGAAAATCTGGACATGCTCGATTCTCTTAAAAACTCTAAAATTAAGCTCATTCTCACCCGACACGAACAAGGCGCTGGATTCATGGCGGCTACCTATGGCCGATTGACTGGAAATCCAGGTATCTGCATGAGCACTCTGGGTCCAGGTGCTACCAATCTGGTGACCCCTGCAGCATATGCACAATTAGGTGCCATGCCCATGATGATGATCACTGGTCAAAAACCCATTAAGAAAAGTAAACAGGGCCAGTTTCAGATTGTAGATATCGTACAAATGATGAAGCCGCTGACAAAATTCACGCGTCAGGTGGTGAGTGGAAATAACATACCCTCACTGATTAGGGAGTCTTTCAGACAAGCAACAAAGGAGCGGCCAGGTGCTGTACATCTAGAGTTGCCCGAAGATGTGGCGGCAGAAATGACAGATGAACCAATCTTTAATGTGCCAACCCTACGCAGACCAGCACCAGATCAAAAGGCCATTAAGCAAGCCATCGAGATGATTGAGGCGTCTAAGATGCCTCTGATTTTGATAGGTGCTGGTGCGAATAGAAAACGAACGGGGAATGCCTTGCTTAAGTTAATTGAAAAAACAGGCATCTACTTTTTCAATACTCAAATGGGCAAAGGAGTAATTGATGAGCGTCATGACCATCACTTAGGTACGGCCGCTCTCTCATCTAACGATTACCTCCACTACGCCATTGATAAATCTGATTTAATAATCAATGTCGGTCATGATGTGATAGAGAAACCGCCTTTCTTCATGGAGCACGGTGGGAAGAAAGTAATACACGTCAATTTTTTCTCAGCGGAAGTGGATCAGGTATACTTTCCAGATTTGGATGTGCTTGGTGATATCGCTGCTTCTGTTTGGGATATTATGGAGGGCATCACACCTCAAGATCATTGGGATTTTCGCTTTTTCAGTAAAGTAGATGACGAAGTTGAGGCACACGTATCCAAATATTTCGAGGATACTCGATTTCCAATCCTTCCACAGCGAGTGGTTAACGAAATGCGAAAACTGATGCCTGATGACGGAATTGTGACGCTCGACAATGGGGTGTACAAAATTTGGTTTGCGCGGAATTATAAATGCTATCAACCCAATACCATGTTGCTAGATAATGCCCTGGCAACCATGGGTGCAGGACTTCCCTCAGGAATGGCCGCCAAGCTTATCAATCCAGACAAAAAAGTAGTAGCTGTTTGCGGTGATGGTGGATTTATGATGAATTCTCAGGAGTTGGAAACGGCTGTTCGTTTGGGACTCAATATGGTCGTAATCGTCCTCAATGATAGTGCTTATGGCATGATCAAGTGGAAGCAGGAAGGAATGGGATTTGACAATTTTGGATTGGATTATGTGAATCCAGATTTTGTGAAATATGCTGAAAGTTATGGCGCACATGGTCATCGGATTACGAGTTGTCAGGATTTTACAGATACGCTCGACAAGTGCCTGAATACTGATGGGGTGCATTTGATTGACTGTCCTGTGGATTATTCGTTGAACCATGCCATACTAAATGTAGGTATCAAAGAAAAAGCGAAGGATCTGAAGTAATAAAAAGGTTTCGAGTTATGAGTTTCGAGTCATTCAAACTCAATCTCAAAATCCTATTTTAAAAAAGAGATAATTTTTACCAAATGAATACACTGAAAGTTTATGCCCCCTACGATCAATCGCTAATTGAGGAAATTCCTCTGAAGTCGGCAGATGAAATGAACACCGCCATTGCAAAAGCACAAGGGTTATTTCTTGATCGCTCTAGTTGGTTGCCAAAATACAAGCGCGTTGAAATTCTGGAACGCATCGCCCAGCTAATGGAGGAACGTTCGGAGGAAATTATTAACACCTCCGCACGAGAAGGGGGCAAACCCTACCTGGATACCAAAGTGGAAATGGCCAGGGCCATCAATGGCGTAAAGTTGGCGATCGAAAATATTGGACATATGGGTGGCGAAGAGGTATCAATGGGGCACACGGCTTCTTCTGTTAATCGAATGGCTTTTACGTTTAGAGAGCCGATAGGTGTAGTGGCTTCCGTAAGTGCATTCAACCATCCGATCAACCTGATCATTCACCAATCGATTCCGGCTATTGCTGTTGGGAGCCCCGTGATAATTAAACCTGCTCCAACCACCCCACTCACTTGCTTATTGTTAAATAAAATATTCGACGAAGCTGGTTTGCCAGATGGTTGGTGCACCACGATGGTCTGTGACAATGATGTGGCTGAAATTCTGGTCACAAGCCCAAAAATTAATTTCTTTTCTTTTATCGGCTCTGCTAAGGTGGGCTGGTACTTACGCTCTAAGCTCGCTCCCGGTACTCGGTGTGCATTGGAGCATGGAGGCGCTGCTCCAGTAATTGTGGAGCCCGATGCGGACATTGATGCCATGATTCCACCGCTAGTGAAAGGTGGGTTCTATCATGCCGGACAAGTATGTGTATCCGTTCAGCGTGTGTTTGTTCATGAGTCGATTATTGAAGAAGTGACGGCTAAAATGAAAGAGCAAACAATAGCCATCAAAACGGGTGATCCACTTAATCCTGAAACAGAGGCTGGACCACTAATCTTACCAAGAGAAGTTGATCGGGTAGAAGAATGGGTAAATGAAGCCAGGGAGAAAGGGGCTGAGGTTATTTGCGGTGGCAACCGGATGTCAGATACATGCTACGAACCCACTCTGCTTTTGAATCCATCAGAGGATGCTACAGTTTCTCAATTCGAAATCTTCGGCCCGGTAGTTTGCCTTTATAGTTACTCTGACATGGATGAAGCAATCGGGCGGGCAAACGCTTTGCCATTCCATTTCCAAGCGGCTGTCTTTACAAAGAATATCGATACAGCACTAGATGCTGTTCAGAAAATAAATGCCACTGCTGTGATGGTCAACGACCACACGGCTTTCCGTGTAGATTGGATGCCTTTTGCAGGGCGAGATTCCAGTGGATTGGGAATTGGAAGTATTCCTCATTCGATGCACGACATGAGCCGAGAGAAGATGATGGTGATTAAGAGTGGAGTGATTTGATTAATATGACTATGAAAACAAAAAATTTAATATGCTTTTTAGCGGCAACTATAATTTGTTACACGACAGTTGCCCAGAACTATCTACTTACTCCTGAACAAATCGAGGCAAAAAAACGACTTGAAAAAGCCAAAATTGAGTTTATTAATGGGCAGTATGAAAATGTACTTAGCTATTACGATTCCGTTTCAAACGGCTCCAAATACTTTGGATTGATAACATACAAAATGGCAAGCCAAAGTTGTATGGAACTATCCAGAGTGAACAAAATTGATAGTGTTCTTCACATTGAGAAGCGTGAAAAAATATACAGTGAAGCCTTGAAATGGCATGGGAAAATGCTTGTAGAAGAAAGATGGGATTCGCTGAAAATTGAAATATTGGAAGAACCCGAAGTGTTGCAAGTTATTGAGCAGCAACCAAAATTCCCTGGGGGATTGGCCGCCTTCTACAAAAGCATTGGACAAAAAATGAGGTATCCCGCTGAAGCTCGTCAAATGGGAATTGAGGGTAGGGTTTATGTTCAATTCATTATAAATAAGGACGGTAGCGTTGATGCAATAAATGTTGTCAAAGGTATTGGTGGGGGATGTGATGAAGAAGCCTTACGTGTCATGAGAGAAGTCCCCAATTTTATTCCCGGTACTCAGAATGGTAAACCCGTATATGTGCGAATGTCGCTTCCGATAGTATTTAAGTTGGCCGGAAAATCAAAGAAAAAGAAAAAAAGACGTGGGTAAAAACAGGTTTACTAAGCCAGAATTATAGCATCCGCAAAGAAATTTGACCATCGTAAAGTGTTCAAACTAAAGTCCATAGCAGTTTTACTTTTTTCTATTAATGCGTTTGCTCAGCAAAACCCCTATGCCTCACTCTCTTACGATAGCTTAGTGATTTATGATTTCGAGTATCTCGATTATTCCGTCAAACCGAGGAAAAGAATCATGTCGATCATAGATGAAAATGGCAAGCTCCCTAACACGATCAAAAAATCTGTTCGTTTGCCGGCAAAAGAAGCAAAAGAATTGAGTGACAAAATCGGACTAAAAAGCTCGTACGGTCAAATCACTGCGGCCTGTTTTGATCCTCACTTCGGAATGGTCTATTATGAAAACGGGAAGCCGAAAGAGCATGTCACGATTTGTCTAACCTGCAATTTTCCGCGATCCAGCTTAGAAATTCCTACCAGAGATCAAGGCGGAGAAAAAATGGACAATGGTGAAATGTATTACACGCTCGAAGGGTTTAGTAAGTCCTTTCGGCAGTATTTAAACGACATCAAAAAGAAGTACGACTTTTCCGCTCAACTAGTGAAGTCAGACATGTTCGACTGAACCCAATCAAATCGGATATATTTGGAAAGTCGATCACCTCATTATTCAACCTGTCATGCAAACAATACTTGGAGCAAACAGAATTATAGCTACTGAATTAGCTAAAGAGTTACATAAAAATTACACAAAAGACATCCGTCTCGTAAGCCGAAATCCAAAGAAGGTAAATGAGTCAGATGAGTTGGTGTCAGCGGATCTGCTAAACGAACAAGCAACCTCAGATGCTGTTGCCGATAGCGAAATCGTATATATGAGTGGGGCTACCCTATGAAGCCGGGACGTGGAAAACGAATTGGCCGATTGTGATGCGCAATATTATCAATGCCTGCAAACTACATAATGCCAAAATGGTGTTTTTCGATAATGTGTACATGTACGGTCATGTGAAAGGGATAATGACGGAAGATACCGCGTTCAACTCCAGCACTATCAAAGGAGATGTAAGAGGCAAAATTGCCACGATGTTGTTGGATGAAATTAACAACAAGACGCTGACAGCTATGATTTGTCGAGCACCAGAATTTTACGAAACTGGCAACACTCAGAGTGGGACAAATGCTACCATTTTTGACAACATCAAGAAAGGTAAAAAATCACAAGTTCTGGTCAAGGATTCTACACTCCGAACCTTAATCTTTACTCCAGATGCAGGTAAAGCCACGGCTCTGCTGGGCAACACACCAGATGCATATAATCAGACTTGGCATTTGCCATGTGACACGAACAGAAAGACCGTAAAGGAATTCATAGAAATTTGCTCGAAAGTGTACGGCGAAGAATTGAAGTACACTGTTCTGAAGAAGTGGATGATAAAAATGGCCGGGCTGTTTAACCCATTAATCAAGGAAATTATTGAATTGTTATATCAATGGGATCAGGATTATATTTTCGATTGCTCCAAGTTCAACAACCAGTTTCCGGACTTCAAAACCACGGCCATTGAAGATGGAATTAAAGAGATATTTGACGAATGGAAGTGACGAACGAACTCTCATTTAGACCCGCCACGCTTGATGACTTACCGATCTTGCTTGATTTTGAGCAAGGCATCATTGCAGCCGAACGTCCCTTTGATACCACATTGGCTCCAAATCCCATACATTATTACGATCTGGAAGCGCTAATTAAATCCGAAGATGCTGAAGTAATGGTTGCAATAGTTGGAGAAGAGGTTGTTGGATCTGGCTATGCCAACTTGAAAAAATCTAAGCCCTATTTGACACAGAAGTATCATGCATACCTCGGCTTTATGTTCGTGAAACCGGAGCATCGTGGAAAGGGGATTAACCAAGGACTGACTAATGAGCTTATATCCTGGGCCAAGTCCAAAGGCCTGATGGAAATCATACTGGAGGTGTATGACAAGAATGCTCCTGCCTTACGCGCATATGAAAAGGCCGGATTCACAAAGAATTTGGTGGAAATGCGACTGGACATCTCATAACCGCTGCGACGAAATGCATTTTTTTGGCTAACCAAATTCATTGGAATGGTCAATGAAAACTACAAGCTTGATCTTGGACTAAATGGGACAAGGTCATGCTCCGTTCAAGAGGCATATTGATAATTAGGGTCTGCTGAAAAACCACATAACAGAGTGATTATCAATGAACAGAACTGCTGTTTCAAGCTCTGATGTGCATGCTTTCTAATACTAGTTGTTGATTTTCCTTGCACTTTGAAATACCCTTCGACATTTTCCATGTTAAGCTCAGGCCTATCATTTCACCCGATCAATAGTAAACTGAACCAGTTGCTGAAGTGAGGTTTTATATGCTGATTCCGGTAGACCCTCAAGAATTGAGTTTGCCTTGGCGTGATAGAAATTCATCTTTTCCATGGTGTATTCAATTCCACCCGAGGATTTCACAAATTCAATCACCTCCTTTACCACTTTAGGCTTTTCCTCACTTTGCTTTACCAATTTCTTAATCCTTCTCTTTTCAGCTGTATCAGCCTTGGACAATGCATGAATCAAGGGTAAAGTCATTTTCTTTTCTTTAATGTCAATGCCCGTTGGCTTCCCGATTTCCTCTGTGCCATAATCAAACAAATCATCTTTGATTTGAAAAGCCAATCCTACGGCCTCTCCAAATTCTCCCATAAGATTCACCTGCTCATCAGAAGCTCCGGATGAAGCGGCCCCAACCTTGCAACAAGAAGCAATCAAGCTTGCAGTCTTTTGACGAATGACTTCAAAATAAACCTCTTCATCAATGTCCAGCTTCCGGGCTTTCTCCATTTGCAATAGCTCGCCTTCACTCATTTCTCGCACCGCCTCAGATACAATCTTGAGTAAAGCAAAATCGCCATTGTCAATAGAGAGCATCAACCCTCTCGACAGAAGATAGTCTCCGACTAAAACGGCAATTTTATTTTTCCAAAGGGCATTGACGGAAAAGAAGCCTCTTCTGTAATGTGCATCGTCCACCACGTCATCATGAACTAATGTGGCGGTGTGTAGTAGCTCAATTAAGGCTGCTCCTCGGTAAGTTGATTCATCAATATTCCCAGATGTCCCCGCACTCAAGAATACGAACAAAGGGCGCATTTGCTTGCCCTTCCTCTTCACTATGTACTGCGTGATTTTATCCAGAAGCATCACCTTGCTACGCATGGAGTCTCGGAATTTTTTTTCAAATTCCTCCATCTCTTTAGAAACTGGTGCTTGTATGTCCTGGAGCTTAAGTGCCATTGGATTGCAATAATATATTGCAGCTATTGGATATCAATTGGTCATCGCAACTAGCAAATCACTTTGCGTGATTATTTGTGGTTTATTTTCAGAATCCCGAGTCATAAGCGCCTTTTGCTCTCCATTGATCATTGAAGAAAGTACGTCTATCGTTTCAAGTGGTGACACGAATGGAAACGGCTTGTCCATAATTTCACTAACGGACTGATCTCGTAATTCAGGCTTTTCAATAAGTGCCTTCAATACTCTTCCATCGGAAAGACTCCCAACAAAATCATCTCCAGAAATTATTGGCACCTGATCAATCCCCTCTTTGCTCATCATCAAGATGGCTCCTCCAATCTTAGAATCCGAATTAATTGTAACCAACTCGGATGAGCCATTTCGATTATTTACAATATCGAATGCCGTTGAAAATTTCCTTTCCTCCAGAAAGCCGTGATCATTCATCCAGTTATCATTATAAATTTTACCCAGATACCGAGTACCATGATCTGGCAGAATAATTACCATTACGTCTTCTTTCTTGAGGTTTTCTCGGGCATACTCCAGCGCGCCGTATACCGCCGATCCGCATGACCATCCTACGAACAACCCCTCCTCACGTGCCAATCTTCGGGTCATAATTGCTCCGTCCTTGTCGGTCACCTTGATAATATGATCGATCATATCAAAATCAACATTCTCAGGTAGGATATCCTCACCAATTCCCTCTGTCAAGTACGGATAAATTTCATTTTCATCAAAAATACCTGTTTCCTTATACTTCTTGAATACCGATCCATACGAGTCAATAGCCAATGAAAAAATGTCAGGATTTTGCTCTTTTAAATACTTTGCTGTGCCACTAATTGTCCCGCCAGTCCCCATAGTCGCCACATAGTGCGTGATCTTTCCGTCCGTATCCTTCCAGATTTCCGGACCAGTAGACTCATAATGCGCAAGAGCATTTGCTGGATGGTTGTATTGATTTGGATAGAATGAATTTGGGATGTCCTTATTCAATTTTTCAGCCACTGAATAGTAGGATCGTGGATCATCGGGTGCGACATTTGTAGGGCAAACCATAACCTCTGCTCCCATAGCTCTAAGAATATCCATCTTCTCCGGTGATTGTTTATCTGCCAGAGTGAAAATGCACTTATACCCTTTAGCAATTGCTGTCAATGCTAACCCCATCCCTGTATTACCAGAAGTTCCTTCGATTATGGTCCCCCCAGGTTTCAAAATGCCAACTTTCTCTGCATCCTCCACCATCTTGATAGCAATTCGATCTTTGATTGAATGGCCGGGGTTCATATACTCAACTTTGACTAAAATAGTCCCAACAATACCTTCATTGACATTGTTCAGTCGTACGAGTGGAGTGTTGCCAATTGCTTCAGTAATGTTGTTCAGGTAGTTCATTGTTCAGATTTGAGGCGCAAAGGTATTGAACCCTTAAACCAGAAAAAAGCGATGCACAATGAATACTTCTCTCGATAGTGAAGTATTATCATTTGATAATTCTTTGTGTCAGCCCGAGTTTCTCACATTGAGTTCCCCTTATTTTTGCACGCTCATCATGGAGTTGAGAAAACAAGCCTCCAATGAACAAATAGTCAAAGTACCACCGTGGGTTATTTATCTGCTGGCGCTTATAATACCTAATTGCATTATTTGCACTTCCAACCGCATCCAGACTCAAAACAAAAATTTAGTCTTCCACCAGTGGGCTCAGGCTTTTATTATAACCTACAATACTACCAAAGGCAAATCTGGTACTCAGATATTGATGATCAAAGAATCCATTAAGAATCTGGAAGAGTTATCTTTAAACAGACTAATACTTTTTATGAAAAGAATAGCTGTATTCTGTGGATCAAAACACGGCAGTGATGAAGCCTACTCGAAGGCCGCTCGCCAACATAGGAGAAACGCTAGTAGAAAACAATAAAGGTCTTGTATTTTGAGGTGGGCTGTCGGCCTAATGGGTGTCATCGCAGAGGCTGTGCTGGAACGAAATGGTGAAGCTATTGGTGTGATTCCGGAAAAACTCTATGAAATGGAGGTTATGACCTGGGCACAAATTGGCTACCACACCAAACCAGCAGCCTTTTTGAATGTCAATGGCTATTATGACGAGTTCATTTCCTTTTTTGACAAAATGGAAAGTAAAGGATTCTTGTATGTTCCTATTCATGAGCAAGTGATCATTGAATCCGAGATTGACCCGCTAATGAAGAGACTGCTCGATTAATCAACAATAAAATAAGGTCAAACGCATAAGTCCGACCTTTCAATTGATGATTTCGGTGATATTACAGCACCGTCAAAATTATGGCCATAATCGTGAATGAAATCACGAAATAGAACGAATCAATAAACCAAACTTTAAAACTGTGTCTGTTGAAAAGGTAGTTGACCCCTTTGGACAGACCAATAAACCCCAATCCAATAATGATGGCATGATAAATGGCAACCGACATCTCCAATGGTTCACCATGCCCCGAAAGCGTATAAGCAAGCAGGGTGGCCATGATGAATTCTAGAACGAATGTCGTTCCATAAATCTTTAGCATATTCCCCTCTTTCAACTGTTCCTCAGTAAAACCCATCTCATTCATCCAAGCTTTACCGAAAATTGGGCCATACCAAATTGCCCCAAGCACAAAGGTGGAAATGGTAGCCACTACCACACCCAACCAGCTAATTGTAGAAAAATCCATTTTTAGGTTTTAGTTGTTTGTCTGAAGATACTAAATTCAAAGTAATCAGGTCTCGCTCATCTTAATCACGATATCAACTTCCTATTTTCTCACCGGCTGTATGATCACGATAGTACTTTATCACTAACTCAGCTATTCCGATGACAAACTTCTCCTTCACATTATCATAAAAAGGCACCAATCGCCTACCTCATTTCCCTAACATAATTGCGAGTATAATTGCAGGCTTTGAAATTGCGGACACCATCCCAGTAATTTCTAACCAATTTTATGAAATCATCCCAGGAGTTGGTGCTGGGTTCAGACATTATTAATAATAGTTCATTTCTTGATTTTCGAACAAAATTTATCAGATGTAGTAAAAACAGTTCGTCTATTTTTACCTCATGAAAATTCTAATTCTGCGATTTTCTTCCATTGGAGATATTGTGCTAACTACTCCGGTTATTCGGACGGTTAGGACGCAACAAGCAGATGTGGAAATACACTACGCTACGAAGGAGGCATATGCTTCAATGCTGCAAGAAAATCCATACATAGATAAGACTCATGTGCTTGAGAGGTCGCTTAACAATCTGGTTGGAGAATTACATGGGGAGCATTTTGACCTGATTATCGACTTACACAATAACCTGCGCACCCGAATTATTAAATCACGACTTGGAGCCAAAAGTTATAGTTTCAAGAAACTCAATTGGGAAAAATGGTTATATACCACTTTCAAGATCAACAAATTGCCAAAAATTCATATTGTAGATCGGTATATGAAAACCGTGGAGTCTTTGGGCGTGAAAATGGACAATCTGGGTCTGGACTTCTTCATTCCTGAAAAGGATGAAATGTCATTAGAGTGGTTACCAGAAAGTCATCGCGATGGATTTGCCGCATTGGTTGTTGGAGCCAAATTTAAAACCAAGCAGCTTCCGGTCAATCGAATGATCGAGCTGTGTGATCGAATCAATAAACCGATCGTGCTTCTTGGTGGAAAAGAGGATGAAGAAATTGCTGCGGAATTGGAAGAGTTTTTTAGAAAACGAGATTCAACAAAAGAATTTGAAGAGGGGCTGGATAAGTTGGGGAAGCGAACACGTATTTTCAATGCGGTAGGCAAGTGCAACCTGAATCAATCAGCTTCACTTATCAAGCAATCGAATTGGGTTTTCTCACATGATACTGGCCTGATGCACATTGCCGCTGCTTTCAAAAAGCCTGTATTCAGCATTTGGGGAAATACAATCCCCGCATTCGGAATGTACCCGTTTCGTACGCAGTTTACCATTTTTGAAAACAATGAGCTTAACTGTAGACCCTGCTCAAAAATCGGCTATAAGCAGTGCCCTAAAGGTCACTTCAAATGTATGAACGACCTGGTCTTTGACTTTTATTTGGGTGAGTAAAGTGTTTTCTAAATGACTGGGGGTTAAAAAAAGAAGTTCATTGCGAAGGAGACTAATTTTTCTTCCTCACCTATGGCATAATTCAAATTGAGAACTACAAGATCGAGGGGGCTCACCCAAATACCACCACCCTTTCCTGTATGCCATTTGCTAGACCTTTCACCATCAAGCCAGACTCTACCCGTATCATGAAAAGCTAGCAACCCAACCCTTCCCGGGAAAATGTAGCTACGGAATGAGAAGAGTTTTACACGTAAATCAAGGTTGTGATAAAACGACGTGTGACCATAGAAGCGCGTCCGTCGATAACCTCGTAGATTAGATCTGCCTCCAAGGGTATTCGCATTGAAAAACTCATGACCCATGGTGTTGTGAGCAGTACCCAACCTATTCGCAACTACCAGTTTTGATTGATGATCTAACGAAAGGTAAAAGGCCCATTCGGCTTTCATTCTGGAGAAACTCTGCGAAAATGAACTTAGCGCAAACATTCGTTCTACTTCGGCCAAACCAGTCATGCCATGCTTTGGCAATACCGGGCTGTCGCGTGAATCCATTGAAATTCCTGCTTTCAGTTTAGTATAGTCATGCCGTAAGAATGCTCCTGGAACAATTGTGTCTGTAAGAAAACGATCTGCATTTTCTTCCACCTGGATGGCTCTATAGCCGGATCCAAAATAGAATTTACCTTGTCCTCCAACTCTTTTGACAAGATTCAAGTCTGCTTCGAACCGATTGATTCTGGTTCGATAAAACTCCACAGGGTCATCGGTGGAAGGTGGAGATTGGTTTTTTAAAAATCGACTTTCATTTCCCAGTCCAAAAAAATTATTAACAAAAAATGGGTGCTGCCACGTGATATTGGGGTTAACATCCCATTTCCCAAGGGCGCTACTAAAAACTCCATCATAAGAAAAATTGAATGATCCTGTCTCAAAGGCGGTGTTGGCCCACAAGGTGTGCTTTGAAGCGAAGGGTTCTTTCCTCCACTTATTCTTAACTAAACTAAAGCCCCCTCCGATAAAAACCCCATCATCCTTATTGAAAGCCCCGCTCACCAAAGGCATGAGCACATCGTATTTATAGCTTCGTCGAGTGTAGTTATTTATCTCAGCATTTTTACTCAATTTCAGAATTCCAGTCTCATTCCCTTCAACTTTGATTCCTTTTGGTTTGTCATAGACAAATACATTCTTGATTTTCGCCTCACCCCGATCATTGACAATCTTATCCTTATCCGAACCTCCAATTATTCTCACTTTGATCCTAGAATCAACGTCTCCGGTTATTTTAAACACATCATTTCCAGCTAATCCGTATAGACGTATTTCCTTGGTTTCATCGTAGCTGAAAAGTCTACTGTAAATGACCTGCTTCTTTCCTTCTTCTTTCGAACGCTTGAAAACTGTCACTTCTACTTCCAATTCACTCAGCCTGTTAATCAAAAAATGTTCGTGCCTATCCGACCCAACGATCTCCACTTCTCTTGAAAGGAACTCGTACAATTCTCTTGCGTACCTCCCCATATCTTGCCTTCTCGCCCTCAAACCACTACGCACAGCCTCACCTGTTGATTGTTGAACGACCGCTGGCCACTGTGCTATCGCACGATCGATCACATCATCAGTCAATTGATTTTGAAGGAAGTCAATTTGTTCTTGCCAATCTTCCCAGCTGGGACCGTTAATGAATGTGCGATCAAAAAAACGTGCATTGAAGCTCAGACCAGGTGCCCATCGTACTTCTTCATCAAATCCCTCGAGCTTTGGAATAGCCCATTTTTTTGAAGCAATTTTCGGAACAAACCCATCATTGATAAAGAAAGTCTGATCTCTGTCTCTCGGGATAGGCTTATAGATGTTCCCTTTCGCATTTTCTTTGTCAAATTTTGCCCAACGCCATTGATCGTCATGCCGATCCCAATCACCAATCCATAGATCAAACAGCCGATTTCGAACTACAAAATTCTGATCTACGCTGTTATCATTGTCATCTCGCAATTCCTCCAACACATCACTGGTACTTATCACATCCTTAGCCCCAAACATGTCCTCCGCAGATTCCTCATTAGGTCGTTCTTCAAAGAGCGACAAAGTGCCAGCAAACTGCTCTCTAAAATTTCCGAAATTGGGATCATCGGGAATAAATACAAGCTCAGGGTTGGTATGATAAATCTGAGCCGCATCTGCAAGTTCCGGAATAATAAAGGCCCCATATGGATGAGCTGCAGATGTTTGATCTCTGACCAAATCCATTGCAAATGTTTTTCTTAATGCCTTTGGAACCACGCTATCTGGATACTTTTCAATTGACCTGAGCACATATTGTCGTCCATCATCTGCTTCCATTCTCAACGACTTAGTTGCCATACCACCACCTTGTTTTAATATTTTCAACCCACCCTTGGCTCTGCTCAAGTCAAACAATTTCACATCTATGGGAGCTGACCACACTTCTCGATAATTTCTACCAAGCCACTTCTGCTTCCCTTTGTTTGCTACATATAAATCACTTGCCTGCGCAGTGACGGTACTATCCGAATACTCCACTGAATTTAGGCTCTCCGTTTGACTCTTCAACTCTTTATTGTAAAGTTCTTTTTCAAACAGAAGCCCCCCCTCTACTCCCCAATACTTCACAGCAGCAGCTCCGTTTGTACTCAGATTAACTTCAGCAAAACCCTGTTCGTTTTTTGCAAATAGGCTTCCTTTTCCATTTCCCACATGAGTAGTCTTGGCTCCAGATCCGCTCACGATATAATGGTGCTCCTCTTGCTCAATGTATTGCAGCGAGTGCTCATGGCCCGCTACATATATGACATGATTAGCCTCATCCATGGCTAATTTCACTTGTCTCATTACGGCTTTATATCTGAGGTTTGTGTTGTCCTGAATGTTTCCAATTGTCCCTCTAAAAACCGGTTGGATACTTCCTAACACAGGTAAGGGTAGATAGAGTTTTTCCTTGAAAGCTGTCAGCGGGAAGATATGTTCCTTAAAAGAGAATTTACCATGATGTTCGCCGTAGGTATACACAGGGTGATGAGCAGCTATGATCACATGCTTGCCGGCATTCCTTTTGATCATATTTCTAAGCTCGATAAGCGCATCAATGGTGGATTTACTTTCACAAAAACTGTCGTCACCCGGCTTATTCCAAGTGTGCAAAAAATACTGGGTATTCAGGATAATTAGCATGGCTTGTGAATTCAATTCTACCTCTACCGGACCCGGACAACTCCCTGCAGGCAAGAAGACCTGATCATCTTGAAAATACTCTGTGACGAATTGTTCCATATTCTGAGCTTGTTGCCAACCATATTTTCTACCACGAGCCCAGTCATGATTTCCGGGTACAATAAATGCTCGACCTGGAAATTGTTTCATTACTTCCAATTGAGGAATCAGCTTATTTTCCATTTCTGTTCGCAGAGTATCTTCCTTGTTTGGAAGCCCCTTAGGATAAAGATTGTCGCCTAGGAAAATCAGAACATCCTGCTCAGTAGCTTCTGCAAACTTTTCAACAAGCAATTGAAGTGTTTTGTTTGGATTCTTTAATTCCCCCGCATCACCGATCAAGAATACGCGCTGACCATAAAGCAGCATCGGTGCAAGGAATATAATCAGTAATGATTTTCTCATTTTTTGATCATTTCATATTTGAGGATATATCCTCTGCCCCCATCACCCTCGCTACTAATATACATGTCACCTTTAGGCGAAAAACATAACCCTTCTGGCTGGTATAGTACTTTGGATGATAGTGGATAAGTGGCAAGGATTTGTTCATCTCTATCTACCACGATCAACAACTTGCCGCTCGATGAAAGAATATAATATACCTCTTGGATTGGATGAAATGCTATTGCTGATGGCTTGAAATTGAAATGGTTCTTATCAGTATCCGCACCATTTTCTTTCCAAAACCTCTTGAGCTGTTTTTCAGAAATTGTTAGTATTGGCTTTTTATCCAGTTTTTTGCTGTTCAGGTCAAAACCATATATTGCTTTCCCTTTGACCTCCTTCTTACCTATCTCGCCTTTCTCTTTGCACGCAATCAATAGCCTATTGGATTTTGGATCATACCCAAGTCCCTCCGTATCATTGGCAATACTGAGAGCATTTTCATATTTCTCAGGCTCTGCTGAATCCATTTCACTATAGTTAATTTCAAAAATGTCCCCGTCACTTCTTAATGCAAATATTCTTTTTCCCACAAATTCAACACCTTCAAAGTCAGCGGAATGATAAAACTTGATCGTATTAATGATATCCCTTTGAGCCAAATCGTATTCGAATATTTTACCTTTTTCATCATCTACGGCCAATATCGAGCTTGGAGATTTGTAAGAAAGGCCAGAAACCTCTTCCAATACATAAGGAAGGAAATACTTTTCTATTGGAGATTTCACATCGTACCAAAATCGAACACTCTCTGTCTGCAGCTGCCAACTATCCTCTCGCTGACCAAATACCCCTGATTCACAGCTGTACGTCAATGAAAGCAAAACAAAACACAATAAAATTCCAGTATTCTTCATTTTCAAGTGGACTAGGGTCGTTTATCTCAATGAGTATACCACTAATTTGACAAATTTTTGTTCTAATTTGTATTGCTAATAGTCAAATGACTCACAACAGTAACATACTAGCCAAGGTAGAGGAATATATTGTATCGATTCTCACAAAGAATCTCTCTGCAAATATTATCTACCATTCGATTGATCACACGCGAGACGTGGTAGCTTCTGTTGTCGAGATTGGCGGTCAGCAAAATTTAGCTGAAGTTGACCTTGAAATTGTACAGATTGCCGCATGGTTTCACGATGTAGGTTACTCTAATGGATGTGAAAATCATGAACAAAATGGTATTGAAATGGCTCAGGACTTTTTGCTGATCCAAAATTTTCCTGAATTATCTATTGAAAAAGTTGCCGGATGTATACTAGCCACTCGTATGCCTCAGGATCCGAAAAATGACTTGGAAAAAATTATTTGTGATGCGGATATGTTGCACTTAGCTAGCGATAATTATTTCAAAAAAGCAAAATTGCTGCATGATGAAATTGAAAAGACTAAAGCGTGCAAAATTTCGGACCGGGAATGGCTGAAAATGAACTTCGACTTTCTAAAGAATCATGCATTTTTCACGAAGTATGCTAAAGAACAATACACGACTTTGGTGAAGAAAAATCTAAAAAAAATTAACGAACAATTGATGCTAAGCAAATGACCGAAATAGAAGCATTGGAAGAGAAGGTTTCTAAGTTAAAAGAGAAGCTAAAAAAGACCAAAGAGCTAACCCCAACTCGTGGGATAGAAACTATGTTTCGAATTACCTCTAAAAGCCATATGGAGCTCAGTGCCATTGCTGATAATAAGGCTAACATCATGATTTCCATTAACTCGATCATCTTATCGGTGATGGTTTCTGTTCTTATTAGAAAACTCGAAGAGTATCCTCACTTCACTATCCCCGCTATATTGCTCACCTTGGTTTGTTTAGCAACGATCGTATTTGCCGTTTTGGCTACCAGACCCAATGTCTCAAAGGGTAGATTCTCAAAAGAAGATATACACAACAAAAAAGCCAACTTATTGTTCTTTGGAAACTTCCATCGTATGTCATTGAAAGACTACCAATGGGGAATGACAGAAATGATTAAAGATGCAGACTACTTGTATGGAAGTATGATCAAAGACATTTATTTTCTTGGAGTGGTTCTGGGTAAGAAATACCGCCTTTTAAGGTATAGCTACACTGTTTTTATGTTCGGATTTGTATTGGCAATTCTTGGTTTCATTGTGGCGCAATTCATGTTCAAAAACATGACTGCTTATTGATCTCTCAGGAATTCGAAGGCGGCTTGCTGAGCCCTCACCTTTTTCTTACTTTTAATTACTTCATTTTTCATTTCGGGAGAAAGCCAGACAGCTTTGACATCATCTTCCCATTGTAGATTTATAATGCGAAGGATTTCCTCTTTGATATTACCCGAATGAACTGGAAATGAAACTTCTACGCGCCGATGCAAGTTTCTGTTCATCCAATCGGATGAACCCATAAATAAATTTTGCTCCCCATTGTTGTAGAAATAAAACACACGTGCGTGCTCCAAATATCGATCAACTAATCGCTTGACCTTAATATTTTTATTAGGGATCAGGCAGCAAATACTTCTGGCGATTACTCGAACTTCTACTCCCTTTTCTGCAGCTTCATACAATTTTGAAATGAGCGTTTGCTCCTGGAGATTATTAATCTTTACAAGGATTTCAGCTTTCTCTCCTGCTTCTGCATGAGCTATTTCTCTGTCAATTAATGATACAAACGTTTCCAAAGCACTGAATTGAGAAACAATCAACTGCTTAAATTCAATTGGTCTTTCTCCAGTAAGTAGAAATTCAAAAACGTTTGAAAGCTCCTGGGTCATCTCTTTGTCTGCCGAAAGCAACCCATGATCACAGTAAATCTTCGATGTGTTTTCATTTAGGTTGCCCGTACCAAAGAAGCCAAACATACCCTTACGTTTTTTAATCAAAGCAACTTTTGCGTGTACTTTCAATCCTGGGAGACTGAAAATTATCTTAATGCCAGCCTCTTCCATTCTCCTTGCCCAAAGCAGATTATTTTCCTCGTCAAATCGGGCTTTCACTTCCATAAACACGCGTACCTTTTTCCCATTAGAAGCCGCACTAATCAACGCTTCGGCTATGATAGATTTCTTTGCCATTCGATAAAAAGTGACATTGATTTCCTCTACCTCAGGATCTATAGCCGCCTCATTGAAAAATTGAAGGATGTAGTCATACGAATGATAGGGGAAATGGAAGATTCTATCTTCCTTCTCAATCAGACTAAATAGCGACCTACAGTTGTCTAATTCCGGTTGACCAATTTGAGGCTGTTTTGGATATTCCAATTCTGTTTGGTTTGATGAAATTTGAAATAAGTCGTTAAGATTGTGATATCTCCCACCAGCAGTGAGATCCTCATCTCCAAGGTGGAGCTTCGTTGACAGAACTTGAAGCAGTTCCTTGCTCATGTTCATATCGTATAGAAACCGAGAAGGAATACCGAGATTTCGCTTGTTGATCTGCTTTTCAATTTTTTCCACGAGATCCCCGCTGTACTCATCATCAATTTGCAAATCAGCATCCTTGTTCATCTTGATGGATCGGCATTCAATAATTTTTTCGTTTGGAAATATGATATCCAGGTGCAACCGGATCACATCATCAAGGAAGACAAAGATGGTTTGATCTTTATGCTGGGTCTTGAAAAATCGTGCCAGCTTATCCGTAGGGATTTTTACAATTGAATGCTCTTTAGATTCAAATCTAACCGCCAGATATATCGCCTGATTATCCAGAAATATTTTGCTTGACTCATTTATTGATTCTGGCTTTAGATAAGCCGCAACATGGGTCTTGAAATAGTAAAGTAGCTCTGGAAATAAATCTTTGGAAATATCATCCGAATTTGTGCAGATGGTCAAGTGCTTTTCTTCAAGTGCGTCAAGAATTTCCTTGAATATTGCTCCATATAGCTCTAACTGTCCATCAACTTCATCAAGCAATTTGGTTAGTAGATTCTGTGGATTAAAATCTATGCGCTTGTAAATTTTCTTTTTATCAATCAGAATTAAATGTCTAATGCTTGCGACCCTCACCCGAAAGAATTCATCCAGATTTGATGAATAAATAGCAATAAATTTAAGTCGTTCCAGCAATGGAAGTTCCTTGTCCATTGCCTCCATTAGTACACGGTAATTAAACGATAGCCAACTCAAATCGCGATCAAAAAATTCCTCTTCGTTTAGCATATTTTGATAATTTCTTGTTCTTTATCCAACCCTTTTATTTTCACTAAGCCAAGTGATACACCTTCTCCACTCAGATGCTTGATCCGTTCGTAAAAATCTTTTGTCACCAATAATGAACTATTATAATCCTTGGTCAATTGTTCCAATCTGGCAGCCAGAATTACTGGTACACCCGAAATGGAAAATTGTTGACGTTCATGTGTACCAATGTTTCCGGCAACTATTTCTCCGCTATGAATCCCAATCCCCACTTTTATTTCATCTTCAATTTCCTCATTCATTACTTTCATTTTTCCAAGAATTTCGTCGGCTGCTTTGAAACCTCGTTCCTGGTGTAGGTCTTCTGTGGAGGGAAATGTAGCCATCAGTCCGTCACCCATTATCTGATTGATAAACCCGCCATTTTCATTGATGCAGGAGATGATCGGTCCGAAAAATTTATTCTGGAATTTGTTCACCTCCTCAGGTGAAAGGTATTGAACTCTTTGTGTAAACTTTCGAATGTCAAGAAACAATACTGTGGCTTCTGTTTTTACACTCAAATCTTCCTTAGACTTTAGTGCAGCTACAACTTGTGAAGACACTTGCTGACTAAACAACTCTTCTATCTGCTCTTTCTCCCCTTGAGTTCTTACGGAGATAGTAAGTCTTTTCTTAAATTCAATTGCGACCAATCCAGCGCAAGCTCCGGCCACAATTAACAGTACAGACTTGATATAGTATCCTTGTGAGTTGATCAAATAGCTCGTATCCAAATTTTCAAACGTCCAATAAACAATTATTGAATAAGTGACACCAGCCACCAGCCCACTCATAAAACTCAACCAAAAGCTGAGATGTAAAGAGGATACAATTATTATTAGTGAAATTATTATGAGCATTGGTCCGTCAAGAAATATTGCCTTTTGCTCATGAGAGATGATGAAAACGAGCAGTGAGAATGGCACGAGAGATTCCATAACGATCGAATAGACTTTATAGCCGATTGGCAGTGACTTCCTTCGCTTGGTCCATAAGTTGAGTAGAAGACGTGCGAGCACCAACAGGACAATCATCGTAATGATTACATAGACCCCAAAATACATGCTTTGCAAATCCCTAAATGTATCTGACAAGGCATTTGGAAAGAATACCATGTTGAACATAATCAGCACCAAATTGAATACCATGACACCAGCGAACAGTTCTAGTCTCTTCTTCTCAGTACTGAGAATTTCAAGATCAATAGCTCTTTCCAGTTCTTCTATTTGCATCTAAAATTGTGGTACCAGCTTCCAAAAAAAAAGGAAGCGTATTAAGTTTCGTTGAATGTTGTCTAAAGGTATCGAATCTACCCCTACTGTCTTAACAATGACGACATAGAATGAACCATAGTAAATACAGTGACTAAAATAACAACAGCTGATTTCTTCGCATTTTTAAGAAATGAAAGATCACTCCTTCTTGCTGATCGGTCGATAGATCATGACCTTGCCCTTAATTACCCGATCCAACCTGAAGTTGCTCACTCCTACTTTTCGACCCGTATGTTGGGTGTTTTGGTGAGCTATTTGGAAGTCCCCTGGGCCATTCACCTCATATACAATGGCCGTGTGATGTTCCATGCTTTCATTAAATGTCGTATATCGTTTTGTCCACTGAACTTTCACCTTTTCAAATTGGATCAAATCTCCAGGAAAGATTTCCTCTCTTCCAGGATCGACCAATCTCCCGTAAACATTTATCGTGCGCTTGGAGCTGCGATCAAAATAAGCCCCTGAATAGGCTAACGCTCCAGCGGCCAAGTCCCAACATTCCCCACGATCAACTTTCTTACCCATGACCGTATCTAGATATTCTAAGATTTTGGTATTTAGTTCAGGAATACCCGTTTTGAAATTAAAGGAACATAGGATGAGTACGAGGGCTAGCTTTTTCATGATCTAAATAAACGTTCCACTGCAATAAAAAGATTAGCTCGAACCAATTTTTAATTTATTCCCGGCTGTAAACAAGCCGCTTAAGGTGGGTAGTATTCCCGCAATTCCTGTTAGAGCAAGCACGATAGCATTGATATTGTCGAAAAAATCCGGTTGTCCAAAAGCCACGAGAATTAATAAACTGATGATGACCAAAAGCATTACGTCACGTACTGTTGCCCAGGTTCCTTTTTTCTTTACCTCTTTTTCCATTAGCAGCGCTTCTTCAGGCTTGACAACTTCGAGTACAAAATTGGCGAAACTCTTATTCATGATTTTGATCCCATCTTCGCTATATATGAATAATCCCTTTTTTATTAAGGAGACAATCACATGCTCATTTTTTACATTCAAAAAAGTATCCTTTGCTAAATCATTAACGGCATATTTTTCTTCTTTAGATAGAGAATGCCATAGAGAAAAATAATACGACTGTGCAAACTCTTAAACGGCCAATACAATATTTTCTGGATCAGTTTCTTCTCCTGAAAGGGATTTCCTGATGAGTTTTCCAGTATTGGCCAGGTACTCACCATATCTTAACTCAGAATCAAGTTCACTCAAGTCCTCCGATTTAGAATTGTCTTCTAAAGGTTTATGAACATCAATGAATCCACTGGTGATATTTCGCCAGACTTTTATGTTTTGGCCGTATTCTTCTATCAAATCCTTGTCATCAGTGGATTCAATCGCCTTTGCATAAAACTCAGAAATAGCCGAAAGACGTATCTCTGTTGAGATAATTACTCTTTTACCGGCAGACACCAATGTTTCCAACAGATGGAGCTTTTTCTTATTTGTTTCATGACTCTCAGTTCGATATTCGAAATTGTCCAGGATGATCGTCTTATGTTGAGGGCTTGGTGTTTTATCAACAAACTCCTGCCATTGGTCTTTGTGATGAATCAAAATACAATCACCGCGAAGCATTGATTTTCCTTTCTGAAATTCCTGATCCAAGCTTCGAGTTTTCCCAGAATTTGGTAGCCCGAGCAGCATCAGGTTCATTTTTGATTTTAGCACGGATTTTATCCACCCTTTAACAAACTTGTCATTCAATTTTTCAAATCTCACATCCCAAGAATATATTTTTGAAATAGCAAAGAAGATGATCCGATATAGCACAAATAAGAAAATGCAAAATACCAGCAGCATAAATGCATACAGCCCTGAGCTGTCAACTAACGTTCCGTATGAAATTTTATCAATATCGGATGATAAATACCGATCGTTTAATTGCTGATCTTTATAAGTAAGAGTAATTTGGTTTCCACCTTGCCCGTCACCTACACCCCACTTAAATGGACTTGCCCCAGATATTGGATAGGCCAATCCCTTATTTTCTATTGTGAGTTCACTGAATGAAGGCATTGCCTGATACAACAACTGTTCAAAGATTCCTGTGTTTTCCACATATAGCGTGTCAAGGATAGGGTTGTCTATAAAAAAGGCCATAATTGCCGTCTGCGGACCTAAGCGCATCGCTTGTGATTTTTTTGTTGGTCAGTTTTTCTTTGAAATCCAACAGAGAATGTCTGGTCCAGATATCTGATTCGTAGGCGTATGAAACTTTGTAATAATAAACTACAGGAACCAGTGATGAGACAAGAAGCCAACAAAAAAAGGCAATGTGATAGGCTCTTCTGGCATCCTTAACGAAAATAGGATTTGACTCTATTTTTAACAAAATACCAAAAACAGTTATTATGAATCCTTGATAAAAAAGAGGCCATAGACTGACTTCAAAATAAAAAAAGCCGACAATATTGTATAAAAATATTATAATCCCTGCTCTCCATAAAAATCTCCGATTCATCCCCTTGCTCACTTTTTCGTTCATCAATAAATAAACGAAGGCAAAGACTATGACTGGTGTAATGACGGTGATGCTAATAACATCTACTATCTGATTGGCCAGCATTTCATTGAAGGCTATCATCATTAGTATTACGAAAATATTGGCAAACGTAATTTTTTCATATGCAGATTCCTTTCCTGTTTCTGGCCTCATCCAATCGAAATAAAATTGTTTGATTTTTAAATTGGAACTGCGATATCGATTGAGGATCATCAGAAGTATCATAATACCAATACAGAGGAAGGAAAAAACAATAAGTAAATTGTCAGCAAGGATGTTTCAAAAATCCGAGTTCTCAAGTGTTCCAAATCAAAATGAGTAACAATATAGAACGGAGTGTCTTGAATTGGCCGAATGAACATTCTCTACTGATTACCTAGGTAATCTTCTGATATGTGGATATCAATGTTCGCTGTAATTGCCGATCTCAAATTGCTACTATAATCTGTCTCCTCAATTAGGTTTTCTTGTAAATTTTTCTCCTCATCCGCGTGCAGTAGCACTTTATCCTTCTTTGTCGATTACGAAGAATCCATATCCCATTGGGGCTATCACATCAATCACTGAGCTAAAGCTAGAGGTAATGGTGGCCACTGGATATTCTGGTACTTTACTCACTTTCGATATTGCAACTTCCCTCTTACCTGTAGACCAGGAAATAATGGACTGAAAAGCTATCAAGCTATCCTTATGATCTCCCCACATTCGTTGGTTCAAAACGTCGGTGAAATATGCTCGGCTTTTTAGATAGATCCGCTCTCGCTCGCCATTTTGCTTGACTCTGTAATTGTCCTCTGGCAACAAAACCTCCATCTGCAGCCCTGTACTATCCATCCAAAACATTTCATTATAGTTTGGATAAACCGATAGATGAGAGGAATCCTTGCCAAATAATTTTATTACGCTTTCGCCTGTTGATCTTGTTTTTTTCCCTTGATTACTCGTGCGTTTTTGATCATAGATGAACAGCTGCTTCTTTCCTTGACGTATTTCAGATGAAAAGGCAGAATCCACTTCTTTTGACAAGTCCGCCAATCTTTTATCAACAATCTGGAGGTCATTGCCTGCATAGTAAAACAGAACCAAAATGATCATGGCGACCGGAGGCGCGCCAATCACAATTGACATTCCTGTCATAACTACATTACCAATATGTAGTCGTTCGATTTCATTCATCAAAGCCAACTTTAGCACTGGCATGATTAAGACTAACAACAAAATTGCAATTGCCACAATCAAGATTACCCATATGTTTATTTGCTTCACTTGCTTGTTGTAGATGTCCGTTTGTAAGAAACCCATCAGCAGCCACTCCTCGTCCCCTCTGAATTTCATATTGAAAAGGTAAGGCGTATAATTAGTGCCCCCAGATCTCAAAGTGGAAACACAATCCTCCCCTTCGCTGGAAGCTGAATCTAAAAAGTTTTTTAGGGTACTTGCCAGAATTCGATCCTCAAATGTTTGATGTAGAATTTCCTTGGTGTCAGGAGCCACAACCATGTAATGGCTGAAGTTACCGTTCTTAAAAAGAGACTTTAGAAAATTCTCTAGAGTGATTTCGAATTCAATTTGAGTGGGCTCTTCACTTAACTCAATAGTTTCGGAGAAGCTTATCGAAGGATCTTTTGATTCTACTTGAGAACGCCCAATACTGGCTGTTAAATAATAATCCTCCAAATTCCTATTTAGCAAACCTAAGAATAATTGGTTCGAATAGACACTATCCTCCATTGCCTCCATTGTGTGAATAATACTCAAGTAATAGGCATTTATTAAATCCAATTTCTCGTACAATTTGGGGCGAAGATTCAAACTGTCGTTTACCGACAATTTGTTAATTTGATCGTTTAGCCGGTCTTTCTTCTCCCATATCTCATCTTCTATTTTATGCAATGAATCCAAACTACTTTTTAATTCAAGATTGACCGGTTGTTGTGCGGAGAATTTGGCCAGTTTGGTCAGATTCTTGTACTTCGCGTTGATATTGTCAGATATGAGACTCAGCGTTCGATATGATTTTTCATTTAGCCGTTGTTCATTTTGTACTACAAATACGAAGAAATAGTACGAGTAACATGCTGTAATAATTGCAATCGTGGTAATAATTGTCCAAGACTTACGCGAGAATTTGGGTAGGGATAGGTTCATGGGTCAGGGTTGATAATATTTTAAAATGAATAGAATTCGCCTTGCATCAATGATTCATTTATATCTTCTAAAAGCTCTTTGATATCGGCTATGTCTTGCTTAGTCAAGTTCAAAGATTCTTCACTCTTCTTAGTTGGTGAATTGAAGATTTTCTGTTTTGTTAATTCACCCTGTTTTAACTGATTAGCTAATGACGGGAATCGCATAGAGAAAATGAGAAATTTAACAGCTCGGTCATCCTCACGATAGGTCTCTATGGTGCCTTCCACAACCATTGTCTGTCTCATGACCACATATTGATTAATGAAGCGTTTCATTTGACGGGGATTGTCAGGCACACCCATATCAAGAAATTTTCCCAAATAATGCTCAATGTTTTCCTTTACTTCCTTTGCTTCATCTTCTACATCCTTATCCATTTCATTAGTTGACTCATCGGGCGTATCATGGGTAGGTTCATCATCCACTTTGCTAGCAGATTCGCTAGATTCTGTACTTTGCTCATTTGAAAATCCTTCTCTTTCGATACCCTCCTCAGCACCAACTAATCGATCCCAGAATTTCTTCAAGTCTTCAGGGTTTGGCTTAGGGACATTCATAGTAAGCTGAAATGATTTTTGTAGAAACTTGTCTCCAATTGAGCAGCCATCATTGGTGAGCTTCTGAAAAGCATTATACCTTTCGTTGAAGCAGTTGCTCACCCATTGGCCATCCGCCGCTACAATATATAGCACCTGCTTTCCTTTAAACAAATTCTGAATTCCCTCCAGTAATACCACCGTAGCATTTACCTCACATCTATCCAGATCATCAATAAATATAGCGAGTTTGTTGTTCTCTGCAATTTGATTGAAGCGCTCCCTAATAGGCTTGAAGGGATGATCCGTAAACTGCTCTTTCAAATCTTCATTCGATACGGATTTGAAGAAAAAGCTATTGGCAATTCCTGTAATTACAGTAATCACTGACCCAACCAGCCCAACCAGACTTACATAATACGATACCTGAAACGTGGCGGGATCTGAGGTAGAAAAGTAATAGGCACTCACACCAAAAAGCACCATCAGTGCTAGCGCAATGACCTTATTTCGATATTGAAGCCGAAACTTCCAAAAACTGTGAGAGGAAAAATCTCCCTTTAGATTTTCTTTTGATGCACGCTTGCTGATGGCATTTATTAGTATCCACCATGGGTCTTTGAAGGATTGATTCTCCCAAGCATTGTAATTGATTATATGCCACCCCTTATCACTAAGTTGCTTGTCGAAGAATTTGAGCATAGATGATTTTCCCGTTCCCCACTCCCCATTCAACAGAATAGTGTAAGCATCCTGATGAGTTTCAAATAGTTCGCTTACCGAATCAACTACCCCTCTGACCAAACTCTCTCTACCAAACTCATCGTTTTCGGTAGCTGCATCGGACCAAAGCGTGGCTTCCATGTCAATGGGTGGAGCTTCCATGTCAATGGGTGGAGCTTCCTTTAATGGAAAAAAAAGTAATAGTTCTGGCTCAGTTGAATACACGTATAATGGCTTTCGAGTATTTCCAGATTCTGTAAAAAGATATGCATTCTCAAAACCTTCGTTAGATTCTTCTACGAAACCATATTGGGAAAGTAGTTTCAGATTAGGATTAGAGCAATAGATGTGGTTAGAATTTGCTCTATCAAAAAACCTTCGCAATTGAACCGTGTCCTTAGTCTCTTGACCTGAAACGTAACCTACAGGAAAGAGGTCGTAAGCTTTCCCTTCATATTCTTCTCCAAACTTGGACTCAAAGACATATTGATAATCGTCAGTTGCCATAAGATAACGACCGAACAATTGTTTCCATCCTTCATCTGGAAACTTATCAATATACCCAATCAGTCCTTGATTTTCGTACTTTTTACTTAACAATTCACCATCTTCTGGATCAATCGAAAGTGCATGTTTAATAAAAAGTTTCTCGCCTGTTTTCTCTGAATCCAAAATGGCTTCTTTCACAGCATCTATTATTGTGTCCAAATCCTCATGTCGAATTAATTGTATTGTATCACGGTAAAAGCCATAGTCTTTAATATCGAAATTGAGCTTAAGATCATCCCAATCAACAATAAGTACAGAACCGTCTTCTTTAGATTTTCCCGTGACTTTTCCAAAGCTCTTAATCTTTAAATAATTCCTTGACTCTTTAGCATAGGTGGATTTGCAAATCAGTATATCTCCGATTTGCACTTCATCAACACGATCAGCAAACTTGTTTTTTCCATGCCCATTGACCCATATAGCTTCTTCTCTAAAATTCGGTAATCTCTCCCTTGGATTAGCAGAAGGCCAATAGCTTCCAACGAGCCAGTAATGAACATCTTCAGAATTATAATCAGCACTTGCAAAAAGGTTATCCAAGTTTTTCTCCATGATTACAATTTCTTATCAATCCAAATACCCAATCAGCACCCTCCCATCATCAGTCAACTGAATCTTGATGTGATCATCTCCCGAGCCGTCCTCACCACCTACGAATGAATTCCAGCCGTCCCATTCGTCAGAGCAGCTCTTGCTTCCATCTTTTTGTTTTTTTCCTCGGTCTGTACGAAAAATTTGTTCTTCTGATAGACCGAATTCAATGAACCGATCAACCGTCAACTCTCTAGGGTGGCGGTACATATTACCGGCCGAGAATACAACTTGCTCTGGAGAAACAGCTTCAATAAATTCTGAGCAATTGGCATTGTAGGCACCATGGTGCGCGGCTATCAATACATCAACATCCAGCAAATGGCTAGCAGAGTCTAGCATAAACCGCTCGGTGGCTACACATTCGGTTGGACAGTTACAGTCGCCAACACAATCCTCCAATCCAACAGCATCTCCAGTGAAGAGAATCGATTTGTCAAAATAGTCTAAACGAAGAACCAAGCTTACGGCGTTGTTCATATGTGAATCGCTCAGATGCCAATCCTTAGGAGGCTTCCCAAACCCTGAAACAAAGGTGAGTTTCACTTCGTCCGAGTCATACAATACTTTGCCTGGAGTTATTGAGTCATTAGCTAAGTCTCGTAAGATAAGCCCTTGCATTCGCTCCTCTTGCAATGCAACTATACCATCGGCGGTATAGGTGGGAATGGGACGAGATTTAGTTCTAAACGATGTATAAGTGGCTTCTTTTATTTGGTAAGTCTCGGCCAGTTTGGCCACACTACCCCAATGGTCCGCATCTGTGTGGCTAAGAAAGAGCTTGTTGATGGTGGCGCCTGAATCAATTATTCCTGTGATGTATCGCCATGCATTGTAGCCCCGGCCTGCATCATAGATAAACCATTTATTATCTGGCAACTTTATCAAACAACTCAGACCAGCGCCCACATCTATCACAGTAACCTCTACTCCTTTGAACTCAATATCCTCAGGATGATACTTCAACATGGATCTGTAGATCCATCCCTTTACACCGTTTGTTCGTTTTTGAACATGATAAAACCCACGGGTTTGCTTGCTTGAATCGAGGAGTATCAGTCGTTCCCCAGCTTCAGTTCTTCCTCCAGTTGCCTCATCAGCGCCAGCGCGCGGCACTTCACGAATGTTGGTTTTTTTTCTGACTTCTACATGTTGGGCGCTAAGGTTAAGTCCAAAGACTAAGAGAACCGTAAATAAAAAACATTTCATAGTCTGAATTTCTTCACCTGGTTTATAGCATATGGAACGACTCCAATTCCCAGAGCAAGTAATACATCCGTGAAATCAGAAAGTTCCATGTCACCACTACAATTGCCGCAGTAAATATTCATATAGAAATAATAGGTAGTGAAACACGCACCTAAGATCAGGCTAGTGATGCCCGATAAAAACAAGATGAGTCGGCTTGCGCTTCGCTTAGAAGGGGGAATCTCGGGTACAGTCGCTTTGGCAGTAGCATTTGCTGCAGAAGTAACAGCTTCCTGTCGCTTGATTTCCACCTCAGTCTCAGTGAGCATATCAGCGAGATTCACATTGCCCTTTAGTCTTGCCATGACAATAAGCATACTGAAAATAAATATTACGATTGGGGCCATTACTATAATGACGCCCAGCCATTCTTGATTGTATTCCATTGTAGGTTAGTTTTTAGTTAAATTGATAGTATCAGTTGTTCCTAATGAGCAAAATAGGCCTTAGCAAAGTTGAATCACCTCACTATCACTTTTAGGAATACCCAAAGGAATTGTCAGTAGTGCAGTGACCAAATGAATATTGCCAGTTTGCGGAGTGCCGGAGACCACTATTGTTTGCATTTGCTGGTTTAGTCCAGTAACTGAAATCGTTGTGGTCCAGACACTACCATTGACATTAGGAATAGTTATGGTTAGTGTTCCATTAGTTCCTGCTGGTGGTGCTTGTGTTGCTTCCCCAACGGAAACCACCAGATTACAATTATTAAGACCTGTATGAAGATCGCATAGTGCTATCATAATAGATTGGATTATTTTTAAAATTATT
>JAAEPI010001055.1 GCA_024232835.1 Cytophagales bacterium | reverse complement strand
GAGTTTCAAATATTTTTTTGGTTCGAAATTCTTGGTATTCGATTTCTTTCAAAGGAGAAGCGGAATGCCACGAAAAATTTTCATTTCCTTACATATGGCTTCCCACCATAAGGTGTTCCCATTAGCCTTGTCGATGTGTTTCGCATCCTCAACACTCTTTGGTATTTCAATACCATATTTATGTGTTACATGCTTTACTCTTTTCTTGACTGCTGATACTATTCCATCACGCTTGCGTAATGTGTAAGGTACCCACCAAGAGAAAGAAGCTTCACTATCAATATTCTTGGCTACTGCAAATTCAGCAACCTCAATTGGATTAGATGTTTTCATCACAGACAGAGGGATCCATTGTTCACTTCCATCCTTCCAGGCAACTAGTAATTTCCAGCCTTTAGTGGAGTTCCGCAACCTTTTGTTTCCCTTCTGTGTGAATATATATTTGTCAGATTTGTCTGCAGCACCAGTTACTTTATCATAGTCGATGATACCTTCCAATATCTTCTGATGTTTTCCATCTATATCAACTTGTGAATAGACACTCTCAGCTATCAGGTTCTCTCCATATTCACGAACTAATCCATCTGGAAACTCAACCTCATACTCATCTGTATTCATACTACCATCTTGATTCTTGGATTTCCCAAGTACCTTGGCATCCTGCATTGACTCCCCTTGAGGTAGTCTTACCTCTGCATGAATTAGTTGATCCGTTATTGGTTTTTCAAAGATGGCTTTTCCTTCTTCATCAATAGGATCTTCATCCAATTCATCTGCAATGGGAGGATCTAGCTCACCATCAGCATAAGGTATGTATTCATATGGTGGTGGTTGATTAGGTTTATAAATTGAATCACCTATTTTTTCCTTGATGATATTGTCAAAAGAATCTCGTTTCCTCTGCTCAGTCACTGATGTTAATTCTTCCGGAAG
>JAAEPI010001054.1 GCA_024232835.1 Cytophagales bacterium | reverse complement strand
GACTTTGGGTTTCGATGAATTTGAGGAGGACTCAGAGAAATTGGGTACAATGACGAGTTCTGGAGGAGGAAACAGCGTCAAAAGCGGAGATATTCTAGAGGAGATGCAGGAGAAGGATTCTGATCACCGTGGATATTTAAAAGGATCACCCAGGCATTGGTAATGGTGCTACCAATGTTGAGTGGGAAAAGGTTGATAGGGCATCTGAGGGGATATTGGAGAATTCAGGATGAGACCGGAATGGCATCATGGGAACATGATTTGCGGAGAGACATATCTCGGCAACCTGATGGAAGTTTAGGAAGATTGATGGACCAAAGTTTAAGTAAATTAAATAAGGTTTCACAATTTTCTAACTATGTTTATAAATTATTTCGTTATGCATTCGGAAACAAGCCTGGAATACAGGATGAATCAAAATGTGAAACGGAAATCCTTCAGAGATGGATGAGGAAGGACAAAACTTTGGGACTATTGCAAAGGGAACCAGAGGGAGTGGGAAATTATATAATGAACCAAATTCTTCCAACAGGGGTGTCTCAGAAGTTAATGTTTGCGTCTATGAGTGGGAGAGAGGCAGAATTTTCTAGAAAGAACGTAATCTTGCTGAGAAGTGAGCTCTTGGAAAATGGAAAGGGAAAATTCACAACTAAATCTTGTTTGACTGAAGATGAACTAAGATATGT
>JAAEPI010001053.1 GCA_024232835.1 Cytophagales bacterium | reverse complement strand
TGGGAAAATGCTCGTTAACAATTTCTTTTGGGCTTTTGGACTGTCGCGAGAATTACTGACGGATCGAGGGAGTGCTTTTATTTCGGAACTATTTGCGCAATTGGAAGCGTGTTACGAAATAAAGCATCTGTTTACCACAAGCGGTCACCCACAAACTGACGGATTGGTTGAGCGAGCGAATCGAACGCTCTTGAATTCAATGGCGAAGTTATTAGGGGAATACGATACTTCGTGGGAGGACCTGCTCGGTTCCTTTTTATTATCATACAATATGTCCATTCATTCCTCTACCTTGGTTTCACCATACGCCGTGATGTTTGGGAGAGAAGGACGATGGCCATCAGCCTCAATTCTCAGCAAAAGGCCCTCGCCTTATGCATGGTTGTTGGAGAGCTGGATCGATCAGTTACCTCATTATCTGTGTTGAATGTGGAAAATTGTGAAAGAAAATGCTCAAAAGGCACAGCGCACATACGCCAAACAGTTTGACAAGAATAGAAAAGATCATAAATTGTGTGTTGGCGATTGAGTTTTGTGGTTTCGTCCCCAGGATATTCAAGGGGAAGACAGGAAGTTCGCGCTGCCTTTCATCGGACCCTAC
>JAAEPI010001052.1 GCA_024232835.1 Cytophagales bacterium | reverse complement strand
CTCAAATATCTAAACTTAGGGGCATAACCCCCTTTGATTAATTTTTGGAAACTCATACTTAAGCAAACAGTAACCGGTGAATCCAAAACTGTTTCACTCAAAGTAGCTCCTCCGCCGGTAGACTTGAATCCCAAATCAAATTGTTCGCCTTTCTCTCTCTCATAGTCAGACACCATATAGTTTGTAGTACCCCCACCTCTCTCCTTTATCGCACTCTTATTCTTATGTATAGAATCTATTATACTCCTTGTTCCTTCCTTGCAAGCATTCTCATCTGTTCCCATTGCACCATTCCAGACTATTGTTTTAGATCTGAATATGATGGTATCATAAATCTCTTTGGTTTGGGTACCTATATCATGAATTTGGTCTCCATTATTCAACTCAAAGAGCTTGAGATTGACACTCTTCCCATTTCTTAATACAGAATAATCGACTGGAATAATCAATCTTCTTTTCTCCGCAATGTCAAAATCATCAAAAGAAGTACCTTTGTCATTAAACTGAGTTACGATCTGATATTTATTATAAAGTCGTAACAAACCCTTTGCCAATCTAACTTCTTCTTCAACTTGCCTGCTTCCTAAATGGTAATCATCTAAAAAGCTTTGGTTTTTCAATCCTCTTATATTCCTTGAGGCTTCTGG
>JAAEPI010001051.1 GCA_024232835.1 Cytophagales bacterium | reverse complement strand
TGAAAAAAAAGGCACGGCACTAGGAAATGCAGTTTGGCGAAGCTTGGAGTTGTTTGATAAAGTGTCCGCGAAAAAAACTCTGGTGATTGTTGGTGACGGAGATGAGACCGCCGGAAATATTTCGGCAAGGTATGCTGCTGAAATTTCCAAAAGCAAGAGGTAAAAATTTATAAAATTGGAGTAGGTCATCGAGGGAGAGTGAGGTACGGAGTGGATTTTTTTGGTAAACCAAGATATGTTGAGGACACGTACCGAGATGACACACTAAGGGAAATTTCTGAAATCACGGGTGGGAAATTTTACTATATCAACGAGGTTGAAGATGTAAACGCAATGATCGATGAAATTTTCGGTTCCGATTAAAGCTAATTTTAAGAGGGTAAGATAAATTCCTCAATGAAATACTCGAAAATTCTTGAATTTGCCAGAGCCAATCGGAAGGGGCAAACCAAAGCAGAGAAGTATTTCTGGAAACAAGTGCGTAATCGAAAGTTTCAGGGATATAAATTCAATCGGCAATTCATTATTGAGCACGAATCGCATTCTTATTTCATTACAGATTTTCATTGCCACCAGAAGAAACTCATAGTGGAGGTCGATGGAGGTATCCACAAGTTTCAAAAGGAGAAGGACAAGATTAGAGAGGAAATTCTAGAAGATATGGGTTTCCGAATCATTCGGCTTACGAATAAAGAAGTACTAGAGAACTGGAAGAGCGTTGATGAAAGATTGTCCAGCGCACTAGCCGAACTCTCCCCTGATCCCTCTCTTAAAAAGAGAGGGGAAAGAATTCCGAAGGAATTCAGGGGTGAGTTAGAAAAGGGGAAAGTGCTGAGAATAGTCCTACTCGGACCAGAATCAACAGGTAAGACAGTTATTACCGAGCAGCTAGCAGAGCATTTTAATACTGCATGGGTATCCGAACATGCACGTCAATACATAGAAGGATTGAATCGTCCATATGGAGAAGCGGATTTGTTGGAAATTGCGAAAGGACAAATCCAGCATGAAGATGAAAAAGCACAATCAACCAAAGGGTTTCTGTTTTGCGATACCAATCTTATTACCATCAAAATTTGGAGTGATTTCAAATATAGTCGAACCGACCCATGGATTATGGAATCAGTGAAAACTAGAAGGTACGATTTCTATCTTCTCATGGATATTGATCTCCCTTGGGAGCCTGACCCACTGCGTGAGCATCCCGAGCAAAGACAAGATATTTTTGACTTGTATAAAGAGCACCTTGATACCAAGTGGCTTCCGTATTCAATAATTAAAGGAGAGGGAAAGCGGAGAATTCAAAATGCAATTGAAGCTATCGAGAGCTTTACTTTGTCTAAAATCTAACATCTTATATCAAAATACCAATTACTAACTACCTTTACACTGGGGTGCCGATAAGGCTGAGATCATACCCAAGAACCTGATCCGGATAATGCCGGCGTAGGGACGGTTTCAAAACCAAGAGTATGATAACTGAAATGGAAGTTCCCCGCTTCTGGAGGTTTAATACAAAATACAGTACTCAATGAGAAAATTTATAGTAACACTTGCTACGTTCGTTGCAGGGTATTCCCATGCACAAGATTCTCTTCGCATTATCAATCTGGAAGAAGTTGCTATCCAAGCAGTTCGAGCTTCTGAGGATGAGCCGGTTCCACAAACAAACATTTCGCTCAAGCAAATTTTGTCTAATTACACAGGACAACATCCCATTTTTATGATGGACAAGCTAATACCGGGGTTTTATTCGTACTCTGAATCAGGAAGCTCGTTTGCGAACTATGGGCAGTTCAGGATGAGAGGGATAAATCAGGAGCGAATCAATATTACTTTGAATGGTGTGCCACTTAATGATATGATCGATCAGGGCGTATTTTTTTCAAATTTTACTGATATCACCTCTGGATTCGAGAGCATTCAGGTGCAACGCGGAGTGGGCACATCTTCAAATGGTGTGAGTAGCTATGGAGGTTCGATCAATTTTGAGTCAAGGAATTTGATTGGTAAAGAGGCGAATTCGTCCATAGAGATAGGTGCTGGTTCGTATGGCACCTATCGAGCTAATGTCCAACATTTTACGGGCATTTCGAAAAAGGGATTTGGACTAATGAGTAGCTTCAGCAAGTTGACAAGTGATGGTTACAAGGATCATACGAGCACAGATGCCAGTTCATTTTTTCTTACTGGTGGTTACTTTGGAGAACGGGATATAATGAAAATCACCCTATTCACTGCGAGATCTGAGAATGGATTGGGCTATTACACAATCGATAAATCCATACTGGATGATGATCCCACCTATAACAATCTCACAGCAAATGACAAGGATGATTTTTCACAACACATGGCACAGCTACAATACAACAGGAAACTAAATGATCACTGGAATGTTGGATTGACAGGTTATTATGGTGCTGCTGGTGGTGACTATGCTGAAGGTACTCCCGATGTAGACAGTGTTTATGTTGAAAATTATTTTTGGCAATACCCCAGCACTTTTTTTTCCATCAACTATCCATTGCAAAATGATCACTTTGGGGGAATTTTGAATGCGGCTTTTTCACAAGGTAAAATTGATTTCTCAACCGGGTTACACGTCTACACATTTCGAAGGGAGAATCTGGAGTCCATTCTTCCTGACGATGCTAACCCATACTATCTTGAAAAATCCCAAAAGGATGAAGCGAGTTGGTTTGGAAAGGTCAGTTATCGGTTTGGTCAGTTGAAAACCTATGCAGATATCCAAATCAGATCAGCGAGTTTAACAATATCACCAGACTATGATTGGATTGGCATTCTATCCGAGGGAGACATAAAATATGATTGGACATTCTTTAATCCTAAGCTTGGAATAGCATATGATATTTCTAATCAATTCTCGCTATACAGTTCCTATGGTAGAAGTGGTCGAGAGCCTGCGAAAATTGACTTGTTAGGAGGTTTTCAATTGAATGCCTTCAATTACCCAGGGGTTAGATCAGGATCAGATTTCACGGAAGAACATGTCAATGATCTTGAAATAGGTGCCCGACTAAATTGGAATAAATTGATGATCGATGGAAATGTATACTTCATGAGTTTCGAAAATGAGATTGCTCCAATTGGTGATGTGATCGCCTTTGGATTGCAAGAACGCAGGAATATTCCCGAAAGCAGGCGAAGTGGGTTGGAACTGATGTGGGCTTGGCTACTAGATGAAAAGGTAGAATTTTCCGGTAATCTGGCCTATCTAAAAGCGGAGATCAGCCAAGTGAATATTGGAGGAACAGACCTTGCGGAGGTACAGCATATTCTCAGTCCGAAGTGGATCATCAGTCCAAGTATGAAACTGAATTGGTCAGATAAGTTGGCGAGTTCCCTTTCGGGGAAATACATCAGCGGTCAGTTCATGGAATTATCAAACGACCGTGATTTCAAGGTGCCATCTTCTCTTGTTTTGGATTTTTCTGTGGATTTGAAAATCAAGGATCAGATTCGATTGCGTGCGTTTGTGAACAACCTCCTTGACAAACAGTATTTCACTTATGGTACGGTTTCCGATGTTGATTTTAGTGGCACACTGGAGCCTGGGTACTTTGCACAGCCGGGAAGAAATTATTTTTTTAGTGCTAGTTTCAACTTCTGAAATACCCAGAAAAAAGAAGGCACGGTTACGACTAACCCGTGCCTTCCAGACATCACACTATGGTCTTCGTCATCGCGAGGAACGAAGCGATCTCTTCAATTCAAAGATTGCTTCTCCGACCAAGTCGGATTCGCAATGCCGTATGGTTATAAACTCATCCCTTTGGCCAATTCCACTAGCTGAATAAATTCTGCTCGGTAGCCAAACTTATCTTCACCCTTTGAGCTTCGAGCCAGTTCAATCACATTTTGATAGTTCAGGTTTCCTTTGAATTCAGAATCCCTTAGCATCATCCCGAATCCTGCCACTGCAGTTGCCCATTTCAAATTAGAACTAGCATTCTTGGTCCCTTTTTTAATAGTCTGAGTGATCAGCTTGCTCTTTTCTCCATCTGGTGCTTTGTATCGAAATTTCACAGTGAGCAGTTCATTTGAGTTTGATGCTTTGACCACTTCCTTATCTTGATACTTCAGTGGATCAATATCCTTTACAAATTCACTTTCAATTCCTGTTGGAATGATTTCATAAAGTGCAGTAACCGTATGTCCACTGCCAAGTTCACCAGCATCCTTCTTGTCATCGTTGAAATCCTCATCTTTCAACATGCGGTTTTCATAACCGATTAGTTGGTATGCCTGAACGTGCGCAGGATTGAACTCTACTTGAATTTTTACATCTTTCGCAATCGTGAATAATGTACCACCAAATTCATTCACCAAGACCTTTTTAGCCTCCTTCATGGTGTCGATATAGGCATAGTTTCCATTGCCTTTGTCAGCCAATGTTTCCATTTTGGAATCCTTGTAATTCCCCATTCCAAATCCAAGAACAGTCAAGAAAACACCTTCTTTTCTTTTCTCCTCAATCAAGCGCTCCATGGCGGCATTGCTTGATTCTCCAATATTGAAATCACCATCAGTGGCTAGAATTATGCGATTGTTTCCACCATCCATAAAATTCTTTTTGGCGGTTTCGTACGCCAGTCTAATCCCAGCTCCACCAGCTGTTGAGCCACCAGATTGCAGCTTATCCAGCGCTTCCATGATCTTTTGTTTGTTGTCTCCACGAGTAGGCTCTAATACAAGACCGGCAGCACCTGCATAAACCACGATAGAAACTTTATCCTCGGGTCTTAGTTCATTGGCCAACATTTTCAGAGAAGACTTCAAAAGAGGAAGTTTGTTTGGAGAGCTCATAGATCCTGAGACATCTAAAAGAAATACAATATTTGATGGAGGTAAATCTTCCATTGCTAATTTCTTCCCTTGTAGGCCTATTTGTACGAGAAGATGTTCCTCATTCCAAGGCGCACTTGTCACTTCAGTATTAATAGAAAATGGATCTTCCCCTTTTGGCTGCTCATAAGTATATCCGAAGTAGTTGATCATTTCTTCAATACGAACAGCATCCTCAGGAGGCAGTTGACCATTATTGATAAATCTGCGCATGTTGCTGTACGACGCTGCATCTACGTCTATAGAAAAAGTGGAAAGAGGCTTGTCAAATACTTTTCTGAATTCATTTTCATTGATGGCTGAGTACTCCTCGGTATTGAAATTCTCATCCATCTCATACGACATTGTTGAGGGAGCATAACCAGAAGCCATGTCCGCAGCTCCCATGGATTTTCTGCTTTTCATGAAGGATCTGTTGTGACGATTCGTTGAAACTCCCGCAACTTTGCCCTGTAATGTCGTTGCAATGGAATTGGACAATTCCTTTTTATTAATGGATGGGGTTACGCCAGTTATTACTATTTCCTCGAGCTCCATCAGATCTTCTGAAAGAGTGATGTCAATTACTTTTCTTTTTCCAACTTTGATTTCTCGAGTTGCCATGCCGACAGAGGTAAAAACCAAGATTGATTTTTCATCTGAAACCTGAATGGAATAAAATCCATTGAGGTCAGTGGTCACACCCTTGGTAGTTCCTTTCTCCACTACGTTCACCCCTGGCAGGGTTGCTCCAGTCTCGTCATAGACTGTTCCGGTTACATACTGCGAAGGAGCAGAACCCATACTCACCATCGCTACAATTATTAATGTCAATAAACTTTTCATAATATTTTCTATTTTGTTTCTGGCATTGAGATGCAGGCAGGTTCAAGATTCCATAAAAAAGAATAAAAAACTTTTAGGGTGATCCCCTACGAGTGATTTGGCCGTTTTTTTGATAAGAGCAATTGAAGACCCATTTTTACCAAAAGGCGAAGAAGTTGAACCAGAGCAAATCAGATCAGGAGATTCTGCGAATTTATCGCAAGGAGCAAGATTCCGAGTTAATCGGTGTTGTGTTTACGCGTTATACTGATTTGGTCTATGGACTCTGTCTGAAATACCTCAAAGATCGAGCAGAAAGCCAGGATGCAGTGATGAATATTTTCGAGAAGCTGATTGAGAAGCTGAAAACAGAAGAAGTTCAACATTTCAAAAGCTGGCTCTACATGGTGAGTAAGAATCATTGCCTGATGATCCTTCGTAAGAACAACCCAGAAACGAGGAATGATTTTATGGAAATATCAATTGCAGCGCATCCTATAGATGAATCCGAGGATATGGAATCCGACTTGAATGCACTTGAAGATTGCATTAGTACCTTGAAAAAGGATCAGGAAGCTTGTGTGCGGTTATTTTATTTAAGAAAGATGAGCTATCAACAAGTGTGCGAGGAGACTAAATTTGATTTGAAATCGGTGAAAAGTTTCATCCAAAATGGGAAACGAAATTTGAAAATTTGCTTAGAAGGAAAGAATGTTAAGGGATAAAAATCATAACGAAATAAGCAAGTACCTGAGTGGAAAAATGACTCAGGAAGAAGCGCATGCCTTTGAAAAAAGTGCGTTGGAAGACCCTTTCCTGCAGGATGCCATTGATGGAGCCGAGCAGTTGCGAACTGAGACATTCATTCACGATGTGAAAAATTTGGATTCCAAAATCAAAACCAATCATTCGAAACAGGTCTTCACCATTTGGCGAGTAGCGGCAGTCATTTCTTTGTTGATTGTTGGAGGATATTCCGTTCAGTATTTACTAACCGATATTCAGCCAAAACAGATGGTTCAGGAAATGGAAAAGGACGATTCTCTAAAAAATGGTGACACAACTAAAAATGAATTGGATGAGGCCAAGGTAGAGCTTGAGCCTCCAAAGGATGTAGCGGAAACCAAAGAAGAGATATTGAAAGAAGAGCCAACGGCATCTGCACCGATAGCACGAAGAGGACCGGATGTATCAAATAGGTCAAGTGGTGCAGGGCTTGCTGACAGGGCCGAAGAATTTTTCGAAGAGGAAGAATCACCTTCTGCTGAAGACACAAGAGACATGGAGGTGTTAGATGAAGTTGGAGATTTCAATATTGCAGCTGAGAGTTCATCACGAGAGGAATTTGATGCTGCTGCTGGGTTTGTGGCTGAAGCTGCAAGTGCTCCTGTTGAGATGAAGGAAGAAGATGAAAGCAGAAAAGCGAAGAAGGCGAATAAGAATATTAGTAATCAAAAGGCATTTTTGAAAACTCGTAATGATGAATTGGCTGCTCGAAGTAGAGCATCGAGCGAAACGCCAAATCAAATCGAAGGAACCATAACCGATGAAGCAGGGGAGGGATTACCTGGAGTTGTCGTGGTTATTAAAGGCACAACAATAGGGGTCACTTCTGACTTGGATGGAGCATTTCAAATAACTGCAAATGGAGAAGATGAATTGGTATTCAGCTCAGTAGGAATGGTTACACAGGAGGTTAAAATAGGATCAAGATCCATATTAGAAGTAGAGATGAGCCTTACTACTCAATCGTTACAGGAAGTCGTGGTGACCGGTTATGCTGCAAACGATAATAAATCTGAGGGGTATACCGAACCAAGTCCAGTGAGCGATTGGAAACTATACTCTGATTATTTAGATGAGAATTTGCGTTATCCTGAGGTTGCCAGCGAGAAGGGAACCGAAGGGCGTGTTGTTCTACAATTGACCGTTTCCCGTATCGGCACGATTACGAATATCGAAGTAAAGAGGAGCTTGGGAGACGACTGTGATGAAGAAGCAATCCGGTTGATTGAAGACGGTCCAACGTGGAAACCTGCCAGTCGAGATGGGATAAGCGTAGAAGGTAATGTGAAAATACGAGTGAAGTTTAAATTGGATTGAATGATTCAAATTATCGATTCATCTTTATTCAGAATCTTCATCACTTCCGTTTTGTAATTCCTTCCAATCGGAATTTCTTGGCCATTTATCTGTACACCTTGCGATGAGAAGGCATCAATTTTTTTTATAGGAACGATGTAGGAACGATGAATTCTCAGAAACAGGTCATGCGGTAACTTTTCCTCCATGTAGCTCATCTTTTGAAGTGACACCACATCTTTCTCGTTTTCAGTTTTTATCCTGATATAGTCTTTGAGACTTTCGATATAACAGATGTCTTTCAAAATTACTTTCACCATTTTCCTGTCCGCTTTCATAAAAATATATGGCTCTTCATCTACCTCGTGTGGTTGTTCAGAGATATCTAGAGCAAGTTCAGAATTTGGCATTTTATTAATGGCTTTTAGAAACCGCTCAAAGGAGATTGGTTTGAGCAAATAATCAAGCACATTGAGGTCATAACTCTCAAGCGCGTACTCTCTGTAGGCTGTTGTAAAAATCACTTTAGGGGCAGGGTCTAGTACTTTCAAAAATTCAATACCATTGAGCTTGGGCATTTGAATATCGAGAAAGAGTAAATCGACCGATTGTTTTTTGAGAAGTTCAAATGCTTTGATTGCATTAGTGGAAGTAGCAACCAATTGGAGTTCATCCAGCCGAGAGACATAAGATTCCAGAACCTCGATAGCCAGAGGCTCATCGTCTATTATCATGCATTTTATTGCCATGAATCCACTTGAATTTTCAAGTTCACAAGAAACGACTCCTCCGAGTCCATAATCTTGATCGAGTGCTTTTCAGGATAAATAAGTTCTAATCTACGTCGAACATTCTTCAGTCCAATGCCTTCTTTATATTTGAATTGATCATCCTGATTGCTATTAGTACTTTTGCTATTTTCCACTTTTAAGATTAGCTCTTCATTTACAAAGCTCAATTCTATATTTACCCAAGACTGGTCTAACTCCTCGCTCACGCCATGCTTAAAGCAATTTTCGACAAATGGTAAAATTAGTAATGGAGCTACCATTTTTCCAGCTAATTCTCCATGCTTGTTGAATACCACCTCTAGCCTTTTACCATAGCGCATTTTTTCAAGTGAAATGTAGTTTTCGACAAGTTTGATTTCCTTACTTAGCGCAACAGTTTCGGCATTGCACTCATACAGCATATAATCGAGCAAATCCGAAAGTTTTAGCACTACACCCGGTGCATCTTTCGATTGTTTAAGTGTAAGTGCATACAGGTTGTTCAACGTATTAAAAAGGAAATGTGGATGAACCTGTGCTTTCAAAAAATTCAGCTCTGACTGTAATTTCTCTTTCGCCAACAACTGATTATTTTTCTGCTCCAAGTACCAGAATTTGAACCACTTGATTGCCATTGCGAGCACAAGTACAGGATATATGTATGTCGTAAACTTCAACATTTTACCTATGTTGATAATCGGTCCTTCATAATGATCCTCAGGCCAAAAAAGGGGAATTTGAATGAATAAATGATTGAACCAACTTAGAATACTAAAAAAGAGTATTGTTAGAAGTAGATAGGTAAAAAAGTTTGCATAGTGCTCTTGAAACAAGAAAAGAGGCATTAGAATATAAATTGTGAAATAGACTGCTGGTGCTTGGATAACTGCAGCTGAAATTTGAATTAGAAACTGCTGCCCATAATTCTCTTCGAAACTTCCATATACCAGAGCAAAAAAGGATATAAAAACACTCCAAAATAGTAAGTGCCACAAGATTCGTGGTGTTCCGAATACAACATTTTCTATGTCTAATTTCAAAATCATCTTTCTCCTCAAACCCAAACTTATCTATTAAGTTCTACTTATTCAGATTGTTAGACGAATGTCAATTTTCATCCATCAAATGGGTGTTCTCATCGACGAACGGTCTTAACTATTGAATCTGTGCTTTTGGTCGATTAATTAGCTCTGAGTGTCTAAAAAGACATTTTTACGGAAACTCAAATTTATTTCTGTGGTTTATATCGAGAAACCGAACTCCTATGAAATTATTATTAGCTCCCCTACTTTTTTTCTTTGTACTCATAGTCCATGCTCAGGATGCAGTAGAAACGAGAAAAGCGTTTTCTTATGATCTATTTCAAACTGATCAGGACATTGCCATTGATGGAAATGAAGATGATAATGGCTGGGCCCAAGCCCGAACAATCCAGAAATTACAAAATCACTGGCCAATTGATACTGGGAATGCAGAGGCAGTCACAGAAGTAAAGATGACCTACGATAGTGAGTTTATTTATGTGCTTGCGACATGCTATGACAAGGGCGAAAGGATCATTCAATCATTAAAGCGAGATGACGAGGATGCGCACTGGGGAAGTGACAACTTCACCATCGTTATTGATCCAATGAACAACAAACAGAATGGTTTTATGTTCGGTGTAAATGCAGGAGGATCCCAAATTGAGGCTCAATTGAATATGGATGGCGCAAGAACGCAATATGATGAAAATTGGGATAACAAATGGTTCTCATCTGTTGTACGATATGAGGACAAATGGGTGGTGGAAATGGCCATTCCGTTTAAAACCTTACGCTATTCAACCAATGGTTCAGAGTGGGGAGTTAATTTCATACGTGGAGACATGGAGCGCAACGTGTATTCGACATGGACCCAGTTTCCACTGAACTATTCGGGCATTGATTTGAATTTTATGGGTACTTTGGATTGGGATCAGAATCCTGCCAAAGCAAGTGGAAAGGTTGTTCTTGTCCCCTATATAGCTGGAGGCACCAAGCGGGATTTTGAGGATGCGGAGCAGCGAACTTATCAGAGAGAAGTGGATACAGGATTGGATGCAAAAATTTCAATCACTGGGTCACTTAGTCTAGACCTTACTCTAAATCCGGATTTCTCGAATGTGGATGTAGATCAGCAGGTCACTAACCTGTCTAGGTTTAGCATCTCTCTTCCGGAGAGAAGGAATTTCTTTCTTGAGAATGGAGATATTTTTTCAAATTTTGGTGGATGGGAAATTAACCCATTCTTCTCTCGACGAATTGGTTTAATCGATGGTGAGCAAGTGCCGATTACTTATGGGGCCAGATTGACAGGAAATGTTGGAAATTCAACAAGAGTTGGTCTAATGAACGTGCAGACGCAGGAATTTGGAGAAGTAAATGCACAGAACTATTCGGTGATGGCAGTTCATCAACAGGTATTGGATCGATCAATTATTAAAGGGATCTTCATCAACCGAGAAACAGATGCCAATGTTAATCTTGGGAAATATGCAAGAAATGGAGGCCTTGAATTCGCCTTTATATCTAAAGATGCTAAGATCAATAATACCGTGCGATTTCATGGAGCCACAACTGATGAGCACCTAGGGAATAATTCGCACTATGGATTTGGGGGCAACTACAATGGGAGAAGTTTACGAATGGGGTGGGACTTTGACGTAGTAGGTGAAAATTACATCACTGACCTAGGTTTTAATCCAAGATTGGAGAATTACAATGCCGAAACGGAGGAAGTACTTCGTCAGGGGTATACTCGCATCAATCCATGGGCAGTTTATAGATTTTACCCGGAAGGATCTTCTTTGAACTCGCATGGTCCCCGATCTTGGCATATGGTCTGGTTAAATCAAGATGGGTCAGGATTAAATGAACGTGCACACGGTTATGCCTATGATTTTCAGTTTAAGAACACCTCAAATTTCAGGCTTCAAGCCCAGCAAAGAGAAGTGAATTTGCCAGTGCCCACGTCGCTTATCGGTGCGGATGTGCCTCTTCCAGAGGGCAATTACCAATTCACTCAATATTGGGTCAATTACAATACGGATCTAAGGAAAATCATAAGTGCGGAGTTCAGGGTTCAATATGGTGATTTCTTTAGTGGGGATAGATTCAATACATCCACATCACTAAATTTCAGAGCACAACCATGGGGTACGTTTGGTATTTCTCATGATTTCAACCAAGTGGATTTGAAAGAGAATTTTGGACAAGCGACTTTGCATTTTTTGCTAGCCAATGCTCAGATAAGTTTCTCAAATAGCATGTTCTGGACCACAGCTGTTCAATTCAATTCTCAGGCAGAGAACTATAATATTTTCTCAAGATTTCAATGGAGATATCGTCCCATGTCAGATTTCTTTTTGGTGTACACGGATAATTACACCACCGATGGGTTGCAGGTTAAGAATAGACAACTAGTGTTTAAGCTCACGTATTGGTTGAATATGTAGTTAGTTTGATTAAGTAGTGTTAGGGGAGAGTGGAGTGATTGGATATTCAAGTTGACATCTGCACTACTCTCTACCTATTTCTGCCCTCACCATCCGATCCTTCCCTTGCATATCCTTTTTGACCGCCACATTCCTATAACCCGCGAATTCTAAATAGTCACAAAGCTCTGAACCATAATCTTCATGTATTTCAAAATACAGTTGACCACCTACTTTGAGTTTCTCTAAAGCAACCTGAGCAATTTGCTTGTAAAAAAGTAAAGGATCTTTATCTGAAACAAAAAGGGCCATCTCTGGTTCATGAGTAGTCACGTTTTCGTGCATCAAATTCCTTTCTTGTTCTGGAATGTATGGAGGATTGCTGACGATAATATCAAGATCATGATAATTCGAATTATCCTTCAGGATGTCTGATTCCACAAAATCAACTGAAGCCGAGTGCTGTGAGTTGTTAGCTTTAGCAATTTCCAATGCACCCTTTGAGACATCAGAAGCATGTACTAGGGAGTTGGAAATTCCTAAGCCAAGAGAAATTGCAATACAGCCAGAACCGGTTCCAATATCCCATATGGTTGGACTGGATTTCCTATTATCAGTGATGATCCATTGAACTAGTTCCTCCGTTTCAGGGCGAGGAATTAGAACCTCTGGAGATACCTGAAATACCCTGCTAAGGAAATGAGCTTTTCCTGTCACATATTGCACGGGTTCCAAGGCTTTAAGTCTGCTGAGTTTCAAGCCGAATGCTGGGAAATCAAATTCAACTTCCTTTTTCAGAATGATATCCGTCTTTGTGATTTCAAATTCGTCTTCAAGCAGTATGGTCACAATACTTCTTAATTCACGCAGATCGTATTCATCCTGAAAGAAATCTAGGCAATTTTGAAAAAGAACGTCCGCATTTTGCTTCACATCAGCGAATTTAGCACCATGAATCGAGACGAGCGATACATGAGTCGAGCCATAGAATTGGCAACATTGGGATTGGGCAGTGTGAGCCCAAATCCGATGGTGGGCTGTGTGAT
>JAAEPI010001050.1 GCA_024232835.1 Cytophagales bacterium | reverse complement strand
CTCTGTTCATTCGTCGTTGTCAAAAACAATATTAAATAATAAATCCAATTGTTTTTTATTTACAAGAATAACAAATCAAGCTATAATCATTCATCATTGAGACCATGCAATAGTTCAATGTTCACTTTCAATGAAATCACTATGGTTTCTTTTTGACATTCTTCATTTCCGCTTTTGATATCTTCAGCTTTTCCAGCCTATCCTTGCTCAGCAGCCCTTTAGAATCCAGATACATTGCAATATAATATGGATTCCTTTTCCCACCCCTTCACTTTGTTTGTCATTGCTTTGACAGCCATAAAGCTTTCCCGTTTCCACGCTGAAAAGTGCATCACAGTTTGCTTATATTGCTTTCGCTTCCAATGTGTATTTCCAATGTGTATCACTTTACTTATTAGACACTCACATTCAATCACTTTTGCCGTGAAGTACTGGGCTTTCATCGTGGTCTTTTCCTTTTTGTGCTGCTTGACAGTCTTTAACAGTATGGGAACACTTTGAATGCAATGCAAACAAACAATGGTGGGGCACCTCTTTAATTTTAAATTTTGATATGGACACCAATGAAAACAATTGGACTGAAGCATTTCTGTGCAGCCTAGTCAGCCTGGTCCATTTCTGTTAAAGAGTGCCTGCTGCTTTTCTTGCTCCAATTCCTCATCCTCCTCATCCTCTTCCTCATCATCACTGATCTGGCCACTGTTCCTGTAATGTGGTCAATGTGATGACTCTTAGTGGACGATGGATCTGAATCCTTGCGATTTACCCCCTGGTTTTTCCACTTGGGAGACATCAGAAAACTTAAGAGGCATTTGACACTGATGCATCTTACAATAAACATCATCAGTCTGTAATGTCTCTTACCCTTTCTGATGTCGCACAACTGAAAAAAATGGAGGGTATATGCCTATTACTTTTAT
>JAAEPI010001049.1 GCA_024232835.1 Cytophagales bacterium | reverse complement strand
TTTCAAGACGAAGTTTTCAGTGTCGTCGTCCAAATCCAGCTGTACATTTATTCTGAGAGGCAGCACTAGGAAAGATAGGCACCTTTCTCACACATCTCACATCACTTTTCTTTGTTAGTTAGGACAGGCTTGCCTGTTACACATGTAGTACACACCCTCAGCCTTTTGACCAAATTTTATGCCATTCGATACTTCAATGAGAAAGGAAGTTTATTGAAGTTTAAATAAGCTCCATGACAATAGTCATTTGAAACGCCTCCTCTTTTATTTGAACAACTATGAGTTATTGATGACACCAGGGAAAGGCTATCTAAGTGGGTGCCGCTTACCTTACACAAAGAGCAATCCCCTCGGTAGCAGAGTGTAAAATCCCCTCGGTTTTGAGTGAGCCGGTGCGTAGCGCCTAGCAAGCCATTGCGTGTAGCGGGGGTTAGGGGGCAGAGCCCCCAGAAATTTTTGAAAAATTGATGTGTCTTCGTGGCCCTGGGAGCATATAATCTAGCTGCAAAAATTTCAGCAAATCTTATGCAAAATTGTAATGAAAGTACAGTAATTTGATGGCAACCTCACCTCACTTCCCCTCACCTTACCCCAATCCCTATGTACCCATCTTCTCACTTCCCCTCACCTTACGATCACCTTCCCCTCACCTTGCATTGCCCTTACTAAATGATTTATCTTCCCCTAACTTCACCTGCCGCTCACTTCATCTTACCCTCACATCACCATCCATATTCACCTAAGTAATGCATATTTTATGTTAAAGTTCATCTATGCTGTTATTTGAACGCATTTGTTGTGAATACACCTGTTTTTAATCAAATTTTGATACAAAATTCCCGACAAGCACCTTGTTTTCAAAATCCCCTCGGTCTTGTAAAATTTTCCCCTCGGTAGCACTGCTACTGCTGCTACCATGTTTTGTAAGGTAAAGTGAGTGGATTGAACCAGAAGAATTAAATATATCAGAATATTCAGAAGGCTAATTC
>JAAEPI010001048.1 GCA_024232835.1 Cytophagales bacterium | reverse complement strand
ACAACTACGATTGTCACCGCCTCTGGGAAACTCTACGGTAGCCCGAAACCAATTGAGTCTGATGATGAAGCAGTAGAAGTTTATGCTCCCTCAAAGCAGTATTAGGGTTGGGGACAGCCATTTGGCTTGGGGAAAAGCTTGGATTGGGAATACTTTGAGAGATCTTTCAGCAATTCAAAATGCGAAAAACATGGGTTCAAAACAAAGGACAGAAGGAATTTTTTTAGCATTCTGGAAATTTTAAAGAATATAAAGAAAAAGTAAATAACAACGTAAGCCCAAACAAGTTGCGCACCAAGCAAATTGAGAAAGAATGAACCCTCCGAATGTAATGGAAATGATTCGCCAGCAGAATGACCATCAGCACAATCCGCCTACTCAAAGGCATCTGACAAAATTGCTATTGATATATTATCTTGACGCAAACGGCCTTAACCATCAATTGTTAGAATCGACGGAAAATTGTCAGAATTTAGAGAGATTCTTTCGTCATTGGATAAGCGGCATACACCTTCCGCCAAATCGCCGAGCGTTGGCTGAAGAAATTACTGTATTAACTATGGATGTGGAAGCAGAAGTTAGATAGAGAAGTTATGGTGCTTTCCATTTGAATGTGGTCTGCGATATTTGGTCGCAAAAATCATTAACTGAATCATATGTATCTGGGAATTTTAGTTCAGTTTTCTGATGGAAAGTGGAAAACCTTGAGCGTTTTTGACATTGAAACTT
>JAAEPI010001047.1 GCA_024232835.1 Cytophagales bacterium | reverse complement strand
TTCCAACTAAGGATAAATATTCTATCAATTAATCAAAATGACCCATTAATTGACCTAAGGATAGTTAATATAGAAAATCTAAAAAGCTGGTATAATATTTTTATTGTCACTGGTATTCATTCAATGGCACCAGAGCACAAGTACACATTTATTCAATGGCAACGTTTCATTACCTTTATAGGTAACTTCATCAGGCCAACCCCCTAAATATCACAATTGGACAAATGGCAAAATGCAAATTACATTTTCACACACGCTAAATGCAAATCACACCTTGGTATATTTGAGGGGAAAGTGCTGTTGCTCAATCATAATTTCTATATTAACTATCTTATATATATATAAAGCTTATTAGATTTTCTATATTAACTTATCCTTAGGTCAATTAATGGGTCATTTTGATTAATTTATAGAATTTTTATCCTTAGTTGGAACACAACAATTTCATAGCCTGGAATTATAACAGTTTTTTATATTTTCTTTATTAACTAAATTAATGGGTCATTTTGAATAATTGATAGAATATTTATCCTCAATTGATAGAATTTGACCTAAGTATATAGTATATACCCATAGAAAATCCAAGAAGCTGGTATAATTGTAAACTATGAAATTGTTGTGTTCCAACTAAGGATAAATATTCTATCAATTAATCAAAATGACCCATTAATTTAGTAAATATAATTCTTGGCATAGGTATCTTCTTTTTACACTTATGTCAGTGCAACATTTTGTGATATTTTTGTATGATCTCATTGAAAGCATTGCATTGATGCATGCCTTTGCTTACACTGAGTAAAGCCAGTTGATTGATTGATTGATTAAGATAGAAAATCTAAAAAACTGGTATAATTGCAGGCTATGAAGTTGTTGTGTTCCAACTAAGGATAAATATTCTATCAATTAATCAAAATGACCCATTAATTGACCTAAGGATAGTTAATATAGAAAATCTAAAAAGCTGGTATAATATTATTATTGTCACTGGTATTCATTCAATGGCACCAGAGCACAAGATGAGGCACCAGAGCACGAATATACTGACAGATGAGGCCCTGCAAAGCCTTAAGAGGCTTCTAGAGGATGACCCTTTGCTGTCTACCAAGACTCAGTTAAGTGATACCACCACAATAAATCTTCTCAAATTTATTTGTGATCATACAACGTTCACCTATCAACAGCAACCATACCACCAAATTCGGGGCTTACCTATGGGTGGTAGGCTTAGTGCATTTTTGGCATCCATTTGCATGAATTCCTTTGATTATAACATTAACTTGCAACTGCCACCCCAGTCACTATACGTTCGTTATATGGACGATATATTAGTATATACCTCAGCGGAGCCACAGAAGATACCGTAGTAGGTAACGCATGAAGATAACGATGCCCATATATGGAGAAGTTGGGGGGATGAACGACTAGGAGCGACCATATAATATGGTGGTGGAGGAGAGGCGCGGCAACCCCATGTGGAGGGCGACCAATTACCGAGTGTTTGGGCTACCGGAGGCGACACCTACAGGGCACTGCGACTACCACTCAAACGGACGAAAGCGGACGACACCCCACCCCAGCGGCGTGGCGAGGGAACGGCCAGCTACCAAGAAGAAACGCGATACTACATACATTGATGTGCATACGTTGTGATTCAGTGTGTGTACGTGCGTATGTGTGTGTGTGTGTGTACCGGACGTGAGTGATTCCATCAAGATAAGAGCTGTTCCCTTCCCCATTTCCTTTCCCTTTTCCGCTCGCTCATTCTAGTCGCATTGGTGTTCTTTAGAGGTCGAATAAAGTGAAAGTGGGCGAAGCTTTCTTGTTTTTTTGCACGCGCATGGGCGAGGGGGGAAGGGGCGATAAGGGGCGAGAAAGGGCGAAGAACTTCATCTGTTGTTGGGTCGTTGGCTTGTTACTTCATCTGTTGTTGAACCACCGGCTTTATTGTTTGTTGTTTGGGGGTGAGGAGAAGGGGGTGTTCCCAATTGAGCCAGTGGCGTTTGGGCCAGTGGCATTTGAGCCGGTGGCATTTGAGCCAGTGGCGATTCAGCCAAGTGGCGATTCAGCCAAGTGGCGTTTCAGCCAGTGCCGTTTGAGCCAAGGGGCATTTGA
>JAAEPI010001046.1 GCA_024232835.1 Cytophagales bacterium | reverse complement strand
TTTGCGGTGGCGGTGGGGGTGGCGGCGGGGGTGGCGATGGTGGCGGTGACTGTGGTGGTTGGAAAGTCTATAAATAGAACAGTCCATCCGAAAACGTATCATTTGCATTAAGCACTCTCAAAGAGGTTGATGCAAATATGTCACCTTATATTTGTCAAATCTGTAGAAAATCATATACTCGTCATGATTCACTTAAACGACACATCACAGCAAGACACCCTGAAAGACAAGAGGGTGATGAACAAGGAATTGAAGAGAGTTATGTGAAAAAGACTAAAAGATATGATGTTCTTGGTCACCTCAGATGTCATAAATGTGGTCAAGTTTTTGGCAGTCAGGAACATTTAGACTATCATCTAAGAAAAAAAGACCATGGCATTAAACAGTTTCCATGTATGTATTGTATAAGAGTTTTTCCAACGCAGGAGGCTCTTGATAATCATTTTCATCACGTACACACGATAAATGAAAAAGATTTGATGCAATGCACAAGTACGGTTGTTTTCAATGCTCCCTTTACAATGTATAGAGTTGGTCCATCACGCTCTGGAAAAACAACTTGGGTTGGTAAGCTTTTGAAAGACAGATTTGTGCAGATCAAACCCACACCATCTAGAATCATCTATTGTTACACACATTGGAAACCTATGTACGATGAGCTAAAACGATTGATTCCAGAAATTGAATGGGGTGATGGTTTGCCGACGGAGGAGACATTTTCAACGTTTCCAAACTCACTTGTAATTCTCGATGACATGATGGATGGTATAGTTAATGATTCAAAAATGATGAAGGTGTTTACAGAAGGGAGTCACCATCAAAATATTAGTGTCATATTTATGACACAAAATATCTTTCACCAGGGAAAAACAGCCCGAACTATGTCTTTGAATACTCAATATATGGTTCTCTTTAAAAATCCTAGAGATAGACAACAAATTAAAACATTGGCAAGACAAATGTACCCACAAGAATGGATGACATTTCTTGAAAAATTTAGAAAAGAGACTGACAAACCATATGGAAAACTGATACTGGATCTTCGTCCTAACGTGTCTGAAAAAGATCGCATCTTAAAAGATGATGATTGCCCTAAAACACCCATTACCCTGACGAAGCAAGTTGAAGGGGTTATCCAACATGGAGAAGGACAAGGTATACTTGAAATGAATGTGGAGGATCTTAAGCGCATACTACCATTGGAAAGTAGTTCACAATTAGTCTCAAATAGTCCAGTTTATATACTTATCCTTAAATCAACATAACAGCAAATGGCAAAAGTCGATACGCGTGATGTGTTGCAAAGCATTAAACAACCTGAACAACGTGAAATGTTGAAACGTTATAGTCTAGCACAGAATATGTTAAAAGATCCGAATAGAAATATAGCTGAATATCATGAAGCAATGGGGGACTTTTCAGTACTCAAAATCGTCAAAAAGCAGTTAGTATACCACAACCACTTGTGGAGAAAAAACGATTCAATGTCGAGAATGAAGTAGAGAATGATGATGATGATGTAGAT
>JAAEPI010001045.1 GCA_024232835.1 Cytophagales bacterium | reverse complement strand
TTTCTGTCGATGATGATATTTACAATCTTGTTCTTAAATTTACTGACTCAGTGCGTAATTGTGATCTTGAGTATAAATTTTCTCATGCGAGTCCACAGCATAGCGATGGATTCATGGGGGCCGGTAGCGAATTCTCTAATATCAATGGCTATGCTGATATTTGTGAGAGATTCTGTTATTGGTACTCTAGGCGTGAAATAAATGAAAAGAATGGTGTGACTGGCGCGCTGGTCTATAAGCTGGCAGCGCAATTGGAGATTCGTATGAGTGAAATTGCAGACTGTCTGTTGGATGGAATATTCTCAAAGTTTGATATTGATGAGAAATCATCTGGAAGATATTATTCATATTTGCAAGCATGCCTTTACTATAAAGCCGGTGAAAATAATGGCAGGGCTTATTCTCAGGAGCCTCATGAGGATGGTCATTTCCTTACGTTTATAACCGCCAACTCCAAAGGGCTTTGCTTGCATAATGGAAAATTGATGGAGCAAGTAAATTTTGCAGATGGAGAGTTTATTGTGATGGCGGGATCGGCACTGTCGATATTGTCCGACCACGCGATCAAGTCGATATATCATTCTGTGGATAGCCAATTGGAGCTGGATAGAACCTCGGTAGTTTATTTTCTAAATCCTGATTTGAATAAAAATTATTCAAGCTTCTACAAAAGAAAGTTGATAAATTTCTCGCGGCATATTCAGGAAAATCACATATCTTTTGGTAATGCAGAGATAAATTGATGGATGAAAATACTTTCCTCCTGGGCGTGGCTTTCGGGCTGGGAATCATCAGTATTCCCAGCCCCAAGGATATTTTCTTCATCAAGATGTGCGTCTTGCGAAGAAGTCTGTTTCGGATGGCATTTTTTGCGGTTGCTTCCGATGCAGTTCTGATTGCGGTGGGGACATTGCTTTTTGGAATGACTAGCGGTATTTCTGCTGTGGGTATGAGCATCAGGGTGTTGGCCGTGTTTTATATCGTGTATTTGTTTTTCTCGATAGATGGCAAAGGATTTTCTGAGGATGCAGTAGAGCGTGATCGGCGTAGTGGCGATT
>JAAEPI010001044.1 GCA_024232835.1 Cytophagales bacterium | reverse complement strand
CTGCATTTCTACCTTCAACAATTTAGTGGGGGTGCGTAATGGGGACGAAGCTGCCGCAACAGACAAAGAAGTTTCAAAGGAAGCTGAGAGATAAGCAACTTGAAATTTAAAGATAAAGCAGGACATTTTACTAATCTTTCAAAGGTGATTGGCATGGTATCTGGAACACTGATATTCCTCCTTGCAGCTGGAGGGGCCGCATTTCATATTGATGATCGACACGCCCACACAATTGAGGTGGCGGGCCAGTTCAAAGCTATCGATGATTCACGTCAGTTAGATAATCTGCATAATTCATTGATTCAGACTCAGATCAGGATTGATATTTTGGAGGATCGACTTTGGCGAGAAAAACAGAAAGCTGCTCCGAGTACGGAGTATATCAACAAACTGCAAAATGATTTGCGAAAACTGAATAAGCAGTACGATCAGATTAATGAGCAGTTGCTAAAGCAATAGTTGACAACAGACTGAGGTAGCCTACACTACCCCCTTAGTAGATTGAACGTGCTCCGGACTGGCCTCAAAAACTGGTTCGGGTTTTTTTGTTTGACATAAAAATTAACTCCGCTATACTGAAGCCCATGAAAATATTAAACCAACAGCTCCCCCCGCAACAGGAACCGGGTATTTCGGAAGGGGCAGTTGTGCGTTAAATTTGTAG
>JAAEPI010001043.1 GCA_024232835.1 Cytophagales bacterium | reverse complement strand
TATCCAAAGCTTTGCAGTTTTTGATGAAGCTTCGTCTGTTTAAAGCTTGAAATGTTGGTGTCTGACTGCCAAAGTACAGCCTTTGTGGCACCATGGTGGAATGCAGAAAATTGGCAGGGAAGGACTTAGCACGTTCTAGAACTGCCATCTATGGACTTATTACATCGCATCCTACTTTTGGCACATTGAAAACTAGCTCTTTCTTTGGTATTTGGCGCTATTCCCAGTCCTTACTTCACCTATGCAAGAGGGTGGCCATACTTGACCATAGATCGTGATTACCAACTTCATCAACTATTTTATCCACATGAAATTGAATGTTTTAAAGGCATGTACCAGTCCCCTTAGCAGTCATCTTTTCTAATCACAGTAACTCTTATTCCACAGCAGGGTGTTTTCTACAGACTCTGCTAATGAATTTTAACGAGTCCAAAAGATGTCTCCTGCTTTTTCAATCTTTGATTGTTCACTGTTACCCATGCCACATCAATTGCCCCACCAAACTGCAGAAGTCACTACAAATTCCTGATAAAAGTCTGGAGATCCTTGCATTGCATAGTGAGAGGTTATGACCACCAACCTTACACCCCACTTATCATTGTTTACAACCTACTTTTATGATTTCGCTTAGAAAATTCACCGTAGAACCATTGCTTAGCATGTGGACAAATCTACCTCACCACGCGACTCCTGATCTG
>JAAEPI010001042.1 GCA_024232835.1 Cytophagales bacterium | reverse complement strand
GTGCATTTGAAAATACCGTATTTTGGCTTCTGATGAGAGTTAAGAGCTCAAAAAACCGTGAAAAAGGACCGCAAACATCAACTTATGGCGGGCGAATCATGGCTTTAAAGTGCTAAAACTGTCACTTTTCGAGATATTAGCAAAAAACCCATTCGCGCATATATGACCGCCCGCAAATATAGGTAAATTTTGTTTTTTTGTAGATTTTTGATCAAAAGTCATAATGATTTAGCTATTAAGTGTATATGTTGAATTAAAATACACTAGGGGATGTCATTGCTAACACTGATTGATAAGATGGTAAATCATTGACCTAACTCTCCAAAGCTCTTAGAAGCATACTTCAATATAGCAATATGTACCAAAACTTTGCCAAAATTTGCTGCTATAATGTTATTTTATGACGTGCATTTTGGTATAAATAGTAAAGGAATTATAGAAGTAATCTGCGAAAAATATCATATCAAAGGTTTTTCTGCTCAAAGTTGCTCTACCATGGTTGTAGTAACACCAAAAAGTTTTCAAATTTAGTTCACAGTTGTATTTTGAAATAACAAAAATCTCGAAGTTCGGTATCTGGAATCGTGATATAGGGGATACATGTAAACTTGAAATTAACATAATATCCTGACTATAGAACTTTGCCCTAAGACCATATTATTGTTGTATTTTTTCTTCTTTTTTTCCTATATCTATGGTGACCTAGGGTTTTCACAAGACGTCCCCCCATTTTGTAAGGCAAGGAGAGAAGTGGGAGTCAGAGCTAGGGAAGCAGAAGGAGTAATATGAGGCAGTGTGGAAGTTCGATCCAGAGACAGGGAGTGAGATCAATCCGACAAGTTTTGGAATAAAAGGCATGGAGGTAAGACTAAGAGTGTCCATTGCAAGGAAGGAATGAGGCAGCACAGGGAGAGATAAACTTGGATGCATGGTGTCGGAGGTAGTGAGGCAGTCAAAGACGCGGGGCCGAAGGGAGTTCAGGGAGGGAGGGAGAATGTCTGAGGCAAGGCTGCAACGGGCGATGGAAGAAGCTGAGAGGCCAAGGCAAGGTAGGCGGGCAAGCAGGACGTATAAGGCAGCCCGATGCATGCAGTGTGTGGGATTTGAGGCATGGAGGAAGGTGAGGATGGAGGAAGCCCAAGGCAGCTAGGGTATGAGTCCGATACACGAGAGCTACAGGGGAGGGGCACTGGGGCAGATCCTGAGGCAAGGATGGAAAGTGGGAGTCCGAGATTTGTAAGGAGTATGCGGTAGGGTGCGTGTCCGATCCAGGACATGAACAGGGATTGAGTTTAATCCAGGGAGTTTTGAAATCTGTGGTAGGGAGGGAGATTGGTCCCAAAACACGAAGGGATGTGAGGGGAGAAGTCCAAGGCTTAAGCAGGGAGTCTGAGGTTGGCAAGTAGTCAAAGAAGGGGAAAGTCTGGTGCCAGGGAGTCTGAAGTTACGAAAGATCAGGGCAGGGAAGTGGTCTATGTCAGGGAGAACGTACGTGCCGGAGAAGGACTGGGCATGGAAGGGGAAAGATGGAATCGTATGACATAAAAGGATTTCGGGTAGGGACTAGGGAGGGCATTCATAACAGACTTAAGCTGATAAAG
>JAAEPI010001041.1 GCA_024232835.1 Cytophagales bacterium | reverse complement strand
GTTTTAGATACTGTTTTCTTTAGTCAAACCTTATAGCTTAGAGACAAATTCTAATCGTCTATAAATATATCGAAAGTATTAACTAGATAAATAGTTCACTAAATAGTAAAGCACACCGTATATCAAGTGGAGCCTGAGATACGAAAAACCCATGGGCGATCGTGCTACCCAAATTGATAACATTAGAAACTTCTTGAGGGACAATCCTCTTGAAACAACTGCGATAAAGCAGGAATTGGATGGTTTATTTCCACCTGCAGAACAACCTGCACAACACGAGCCAGATAATGGTAATTTGGCCCGTATTATGGAGACATTATCCATTTCAAGGTCAGCAAAATTAAGAAAGTTCGAAAAGGACGATAATTTTGCGCGTTTTTGCGAGAGATTCGCCGAATATGTTGAACTCACGAACATGGATCCTGGAAATCAGTATCCATTTTTCTTACAGAACGTCGACGACAGGACTTATTCCATATTGAAGTCTATCACATTAACTGATGAGCAGAAAAGAGACAAGAATCAGTTTTGTGCTCTTTTCCGGAGAGCAATTTATGGAGACGAGGCACTAGCTCTGAAAAATGAGTTACGTGACTGTAAACAGAAATTGGATGAAAAAATTTCTGATTACGTCTATAGACTCCGCGAAAAAGCGAGAATTGCCTATCCCGATCAGGACGAAGCTGACGAAAACTGCATGCTAGCGTTCCTGAGAGGCGTTAGAGACAATAATATTCGCCGAAAATTAAATGAATCTACAGTGACAAACTTTAGAAATGCTGCTAAATTGGCTAAAAAATTAGAGAGAGTTAATACGATGTTCGACCAAGAGCAACCGGATTATACTCAAGTTCTATCCAATCAAAAGGTAAATTTTGACGAAAATAATTTGGAAAACCCGGATAAAATAAACTCCAGACAATGGAGAGAGAAGGAAAAAAATTCCGCGCCAGGAGATAATTCTGGTAATAGGTCTCGATCAAGATATATGTCCAGAGAAAGTAGAGACCAGAGAAGAAGATCTCGATCAAGAGAGAACTCTAGTGACAGATATTCTGACTATAGATCTCGATCAAGAGATCAATCTAAGGACAGATATTCTCAACCAAGAAGAGGATCATGGAATAGGTATCAACCTAGGAAATCTAGGTCGCCTACTCCTTTTCCCAGAAGAGAATCAAGGGATCGATACAGATCTCAGTCTAGAGAGAGATATTCTCGTGATTTTTCGAGATCACCCTCTAGGAATGGCAGAAATACTAGAACTTCGTCCAGAGAAGGTTCGAAAAGATCCTACTCTAGAGAGAGGTATCCGAGTAGAGATATGATGCCACCTAGTAAAGGTGTCACGTGCTGGGCATGTGGAGAACCCGGACATTATGCAACAGGATGTCCGAACGTAAAATACTTTGTCGAAAAAGACAGGGTAAAACGCTGTGAAAAAACAGATACCACTTTGACAAAAAGTGAACAGACCAATGAAAATGATCAAAATTTTCAGTAGACCGAGGGTGTGAATTGGGAAACAAAGGGCAAAATAAATGCCAATTTTCTAAGACACAACCTCGTGATAAATCCTTTAATGAGATAATCGTACAGGGATCTTGTAGAGATAGGAATGTAAATTTTCTTCTGGATTCAGGTGCCACGATAAGCTTGGTTGCCACAAGGCTTGTACATGTGATCGGATTAGCAGATCAAATTAGGCCTACCTCAAAAATTGTAGTTGGACTGGCAAAATCCATCGTACCTATGCGAGGTGAAATTGAATTAAAGGTCAGAATTGGACAACATTTCAGATCTCATATTTTTCTAGTAAGCGATAAAATCGATAATGAATTCCTAATTGGCCTGGATCTGATGAAAAAATTTGAGATGTGCCTAGATATAGGGAACAAAGTGGTAAGTGTCTTGGGAGACCAAGTTCCTTTTAAACATAAACCACGATCAGTCCCCAGCAGAATGAAGGTAAGGTTGCAGAAAAATGTGACTATCCCCGCCAACACGTCCATGTTTATATCGGGAAAATTCGATATAAAACATAACGGGAAAGATTATCAAGGTATAATCGAACCATTTCACAATCTCCCCGAGAGATCTAATATCATTGTCACTGGTACTATAACTTATTCAGATAAAAATATTGTACCTATACATTGTTTAAATGTAACTGACACTGATGTCAGGCTATACAAGAATCAATTGCTTGGGTTTATAGAACCTATGCCTGATTCTGATAATTTAACTGACAAAGTTAAAAAGGTCGATAAGACCGGGGACATCTATGACTCAAAAATAGATCTTCCTAGACTACCGGACGCCTGTACAATTGAACAAACAATTGAGAACGGTCAATGGGAGGATAAGTCTGCATTAATCGATCAACTTAAAATTGACAAAATGACTCATGTTCCAGAGATCTACAGAGAACAACTCAAAGATCTAATAAAGGAATATAGTCATTGTTTTGCGAGAAATCGCTTCGACCTCGGTTGTGCATCGTTTTACGAAGCAAAACTGAATTTAAAAATGGGCTTCAAACCTATGTGGGTCCCGAGTCGACCTATTGCTTACAAAATTAGGCCTCATCTTGATGAAGAAATCAGGAATTTGGAAAGTTCTGGACAAATATCTCCCTGCAGATATTCTGCTTGGAATTCTTGTGTATTCCTGACGACCAAGTCAGACGGATCATATAGATTTGTGGTCGACGCCAGAGCCCTGAATAAACAGGTACTGCAAGATCACTATGAGTTGCCAAAAATTAAAAATATTTTTGACAAATTACAAGAGACTAAAATCTTGTCATCACTTGATTTTGTGAGTTCATTCACACAAATTGGCCTCGAAAAAGAGAGTAGACATCTAACTGCTTTCACCTATAACGGAAAACGTTTAATGTGGAACAGGATGATACAAGGCCAGACATCTTCTAGTGCTGAATTTAGTAGATGCATGGCATTGTTATTTCAAAAGATTCCCTGGAAATCATGGGCTCTATATATATAGATGATTTAATATGTTGCTCTAACGACTATCCCACACATTTAAAGCGTTTAAGATTCATATTCGACAGATTAACTTTCGGAAATTTGAAGTTGTCGCCGAAAAAGACGAAACTTATGCAGCAGGAAGTTAAATTTCTCGGACACCGATTGTCGCAACACGGCATTTCAGTGGATCCCGACAAGGTGAAAGCTATTAAGGACTTGCCTCCACCGAAGAGCGTGAAGCAAGTTCAGCGTTTTTTGGGAATGATAGGGTACCACAGATCCTGGATTAGACGATTCAGCGAGATCAGCACCCCCCTATACAACTTAACACATAAAAATACCAAATTTGTTTGGTCAGATTCGTGTCAATTAGCGTTTGAAAAGTTGAAACATGCCTTGGCGACAAGCCCGGTGCTTGGTATTCCGAACATAGATGACAATGACAATTCATACGCAGTGACAATAGATGCGTCAAAACGCGGGTTAGGGGCCGTATTAACACAATATTGTCCAATCTCGAAAAAGAGAAGGATAATATCTTATTTTTCAAAAAAAGTTCCTCAACACTTAAGAAAGTGGGGGGCGACACGCCTCGAATTTCTCAGTTTGCACAGCGCAATTTTAAACTGGAAAATATACCTCAAGGGGACAACCTTTGTCGTGTATACTGACTGCAAAAGTCTATTAAATATGGAAACAATATTTTCCAAGGGGAACGATTATATGCAGCGAAGAATCGCCGACTTGTCTGGGTTTAAATTCACTATTAAACATGTTAGTGGAAAAAGCCAGGAAATTGCAATACCAGATTATTTAAGTAGATATGCATTTGGGGTACCGGAAAAATCTGTAGAGGTCCAGACAGATGTATCCTACTTCCGGGAGCAATCTGTAAGTAGTAAAAAGCGACAAGCTTACGTCATGAAAAATAGATGTACTGATTTGAAGGATAAACTCTCAAATCGTTCACTAATATCTGATGAAAACTCAGATAGTGAAGACTATTTTGAAGATATAAAACATTCAAATTACGGCGAAACAGATCCAGATGGTGATTCAGAATCAGACAATGATTCCAAACTCATTTCAGAATCAGATAATGATTCCAAACTCATTTCAGAATCAGATAATGATTCCGATCTTACCTTAGAATTAGATAATAATTACAATATTTCTTCTGAAAAACAGGAAGAATATGACCTAGAAACTGTGCTTTTATCCTCTGAGATAGTCAAGGATAATCCAGTTACTAGTTCAGATATCAAAACTCAATATAAGAATGACAAAATTCTGCTCGAAGTTATGAGCTGGGTTAAGGATGGAAAACGTCCAGCATATATTAATCCTCGAAAATGCCACCAGGAATTACACCACTATTGGTGCAATTTTAATCTTCTTAGAATTAAGAACGGTCTATTGCAAATTAAAAGAGTAGACCCTAATGATAAGGCAAAGAATTATTTTGCCACAATTGTACCGTACATGCTCATTGAAAGAGTACTGTACATGTATCATGACACAATAGGTAATTGTCATTCTGGTGTAGATAATACATTAGATCAATGTAAAAGAAAATTTTACTTTTTCAGGATGAAGGCAGAAGCAAAAATGTACGTTTCGGCATGTCTGACTTGTCAAAAGTCTAAACCTACAAAAAAGTACCTTAGGGCAAATCTTCTGCCACAGATATACAGCCATTTCAATCAAAGTATACAAATAGATCACTGCGAGCCTTCGAAAAAGAGGACACCACGTGGTCACGTGGCCTTGTTAACGATAACTGATATGCATTCGTCGTTTATATCATGCATCCCCGTCAGAAACACTGACGCCAAGACCACCATTGAAAAATTAATATCTCATTGGTTTACTATTTATGGAATTCCAGAACAGATATCTCACGACATGGGGAGTGGATTCGAATCCGCACTTTTTAAAGAAGTAGCACAAGTTTTTGGCATGAGAAATGTCAAATCTACACCCTGGAAATCTTCCACCCAGGGCCGAGTAGAATCTTGTCACAGGAAATTAAACATGTGTTTCCGAGCGGTATTATCTGATAAAGACTTCAATAAGTATGATCTATACGTCAAGTGGATAGTTTTTACGCTAAATTGCCTAAAAACGAGTAGGACAAACTACAGCCCGAACTATTTGGTATTCCACAGGGAAGCTAGGACTCCACGAGATTTCTTCGTGGAATCACCTTGCGATGAAATTGGTGAGAAAAATTACCAAACGGACGCCTACAAATTTTACAAAGAAGTCAGAAATATAACACGAAAAGTGCTTGACACGACGAAAAGACGTGTCTCCTATATGGTAAACAGCTATGACAAAAATGTTTCTGGTCCATTTTTTGAAGTAGGACAATATTGTATGCTATTGGTAACTCCACCGAAACACAAATATTCGTTCAAATGGCGAGGTCCATATTTGATCCTCGAAAAAATAAACGACCACAATTATATAGTGAAGATTAACGGAACTAAAAAGGTAATTAATATTTCGAAAATGAAACATTATCCATTTAATAGCCGTTATTCGAAAATTCCGCTAGATCAAAGTATCAAGAAAAAACTTGATACTGATGTGTCTAAAAAGGATAAGATAAATCCACCTAAAAAGCCATCAGATAATGATGATGACGACGACGACCAAGATGATGATCTAGATTGGTTGATACTATCAAGATACAGTACCCCTAACCAATCAGGTAATGAGTCAACTCTTGGTTCACGGAGACCATCGATATCAGATAATGATAGGAGATCATCACGATCAGAGAATGACGTCATTGATGATCACCCTGGAAGTGGCGGAGAACGCCAAGCCATTACGTTGACACCTACTCGTCAAGGTGACACTGATGGTCAATTACTAGATGAAACTCAGGATAATTTTGAGACTCCGAGGCAAGAAAATTCAGAGACGCCCAGAGGTGTGCCAGACAATGAGGCAACGCCAAATCCATTAGGCACTGACAACAGATCAAATCCTATGCTAGATGACATATCTAGTACTCCACGAAGAAGGACTAGGTCGACTAGTGATATACCTAGAATTCCTTCAATTGAAGTGAAAAGAGGCCCGAAAAAGGGTAAAAAGACGCTTCCGACAAGTGAGAGCAGTCCAAGAACTCTACCAGCTTTACCAGTTCCAAGAGCGGGTACATCTCGGAATAACTCGGGACAGAGCAGCACAGTCCGGAATGATCGGGGACAGAATAGTGCAGAGACAAGTAACAGAAACAGTGAAAGTGGAGAGTCAAGACAACTTG
>JAAEPI010001040.1 GCA_024232835.1 Cytophagales bacterium | reverse complement strand
GTCATTAGGCCGATTCAAATCGAATACCTGATCATTATCCGCGACAAGGGTATTAAAGAATCCGCATAATTCAAAAAGATGAGCCCAATCCTTACTGTTTCGAGACAGACGCGATGCGTCAATACAAAAAATAATGCCGATCTGTTTCATAGTGACCATTGTTAACATTTTTTGAAATCCCGGTCTGCATGTATAGCCGCTGGCGGAGGATCCCAGATCGTCATCAATGAGCACAGGATCGTTCCATCCGAAAGAGATGGCAAGTTCTTTAAGAGAAAGTTGCATTCTCAAACTTTCGTTATTCATTTGCACCTGATGTGCGGTAGATTGTCTGACATAGATAATCGCTTTACGATTCAGAGGCGATTCAAAAATTCTTTGGTCTGTCTGTGCTTGCATCATTGTCCTCCATACGGTTATTTTCAATTATCAGTTTCACCATTTGCGCCATAATCAGTTTGGCTTTGTTTTGAAGAGACGGTTCTATTTTTACCCATAGGTTTGGTGCTGGAAATAGAAGTTCTAATTGTTTCTTTC